>NZ_JANSHJ010000012.1:0-69845 GCF_047502615.1 Synechococcus sp. W60.3
TCTCTCCTTCCTCTTGAATACCTGTACCCTATTTTAAATTAAAAGGCTGTACCTTCCCACATCTCAAATAAAAGTTGCCCGGCGGAACCCAACCCGGCGGCTTTGGTTCAGAATCAATGTGGCTCCCGCCCTTGACTTTCTCAGCCTTTTGTGAATGTTTCCACCCGGCTCAGCCCCAAGGGATCCCTTGTTACCCTCGTCAAGCTTCCGCCAAGAAAGCTGGATCCGGTTCTGGTGCGCCAAGAGCTGGGCACGGTTCTCGCCGAGAAACCAAGACATCTCTTGCTGGATCTAAGTCAGGTTCCGCTGATCGACAGTAGGGGGGTGTCGGCTTTGGTGTGGGCAAGACGCCTCTGTTCCGCTGCCGGCTGTCCTCTCAAGCTCTGCAGCCTGGGAGAACAAGCGAAGCTGGTTCTCAAGGTTACCCACCTAGATTCCCTCTTCGAGATCTATCCCTCGGTGGAAGCGGCCCTCAAGGAGGTCTCCGAGTCTTGAGGGGGACGACTCTCCTCAGGGAGCAGTCTCCTGGCTCTCAACAGCCTGAGGCTGGTTTCTTTGGGCAGAGAGCTCGGCCTCTTGCCGGATCTGCTCCCGCAGCTTGGGTGGGGCCAGGCGGGCTGCTTGCTCAAATAGCTCCGGGGCTTTTGCCCGTAGGTTTTCATCGGTGGCGGAGCTAAGGGCTATTGCTTTGCCCAACACGGGCGCAAAGTCGCTGGGATCCGCCGCAATCATCTCGTCGTAGAGGGCGACAGCCTTTTCCGTCTGGTTATTGCGGACGTAGATAAAGGCCAAGCGCAGACGGACATCGTTATCTTCCGGGACTTCCTTCAGATAGTTCTCCAGTAGTTCAATGGCTTGAGAAGGGCGGCCCAGCGCTAGTTGAACGTCGGCCAGCTCCTGCAGGACTTGGCTATCTTTGGGATCCTTCTCGTGAAGGATCTGGAGCTGCTCTAATGCCCCTTCCAGATCCCCTGTATCTTGCTGAATCTGGGCCAAAAAAGCTCGCAGTTGCCGATTTTCCGGCTCCAGTTCCACCAGCTTCTTCAGCGGCTCGATGGCCCCTTGCGGCTCGTTGAGCTGCAGTTGCGTGTCGATCAACCCCCGCAGGGCGATGGGGTTATCCGGCTCCCGTTCCAGCACAGCCCGGTAGCCGTCCGCCTGGGCCCGCAGTTGCTCGGTTACCAGGCTGGCCTCTGGAGATTCGGAAGGCCCGAGGGCCTGGAATAGCGGGCCAAAGGAGAAGCCCAAGAAAGTTACCGTGCCCACCACCAGCAGCAAAATGTTGAGGAGCTTGCGGGCTGGGGATTCTTGGGGTTTGGACTGAGGCATAAAGGGCTCGCGCAGAAGACTCCTCTGTACTCTATCATCGGCGCCGGGGCAGGCTGCGGGGTGAGGTTACCCAATACCCAAAACTTTTGAAAACAGCATCCAAGGGGAGGGCAATGCCGTACTGAATTTAGGTAGTGCTGAATTTTTTTGCCACCCCTCACTCCCTCTTAACCATGCGGATCACCTGTTACCCCGACAACCTCACCTTGGAAGCCAATCCCCTGCTCACGGTTCTGGAAAATCTGCTCAAGGCGGGGGTGCGCCATGTCCATGCCTGTGGGGGCAATGCCGCCTGCTCCACCTGTCGCATTCTGATTTTGGAAGGCAGCCAAAACTGCCGCAGCATGACCCCTGCCGAGAAGAAGTTAGCTCAACGGCTAGACCTTCCTGTACATATTCGTCTGGCCTGTCAAACCCGCATCACTGGAGATGTCACCCTGCAGCGGCTGGTGATCGATAAAGCAGATGTGGAAGTAGCTCAACATCAATTGCAGGCCCATTCGGTCGGCAGCCAAGTCACCGCCGCCATTCTCAGCGCTTCGCTGCGGGGGACAGCCAACTTCGACGAGGAGAACTTTCCCTACGATGTTGTCTACACCTTGGGTCGCTACTTCGCCCAAATGGGGGCCTTGGTGCAGCAATATGGGGGAGTACTGGCCAACCAGAGTGGGCTGAGAAGTTTGGCCTTGTTTGGTCTCAAACAACCCGAGCTGGCCATACAGCAGGCGCTGCAGGCGGGGTTGGCGCTTGGGCAGTCGGTGGCGGAGTTGAATAGGTCTCTGCGGCAACTCTCCTACCCGCAGGTCAAGCTTGCCATCGGGATCCACTACGGACCGGTTCTTCTGCTCCCCATTGATCCCCAAGATCCGCAGCGGTTGTCTGCCTTTGGCAAGTCGGTCAATGTTGCCACCTGGCTGGAGTCGGTTGAGGATTTTTCGGAAGGGGGGGAACAGTCTGAGGAACAGAGCTCCCGGTTGCTCATCTCGGCAGCCGTGTATCGAGCAGTGGAAGGGCAACTCCTGCAGGTGGAGCCTCTTTCGGTGAAACCTTTTCCCAACGCCAAACCCATCCGAGTTTACAGGGTGCACCCTGACCAAGTTAGCTTGCCGGCTAGCGAGGAGGAAGCTCCAGAAGCAGCCAAGCCCGAACCGATTGGATGGCTGGAAGCGCTCCGGGAATGGCTACAGGCTTGGTCTCGTTTTTGAGGGATCCCTTCAGGCAAAAACGCCATCCCTTTGCTGCACCTGGGCCTGTAGGTAGGGGATCCCCACCCGGTGGCAGTAGTCGCCAAAGCGCTCTTGGGGGTGGCGCTCCTGTTTGTAGAGCTGCAGGAGAATCCTCATCAAAGGCACAATTTGGCTGATGTGCACCCGATCCTGAAACGGCTGAGCCAGGCGATCCCCTTGCGGGCTGGCCCCCAGCCAAATCTGGTAGTGATCGGGAGCGGATCCCACCAGTCCCAGCTCTGCCAAGTAGGGGCGGGCACAGCCATTGGGACAGCCGGTCATGCGCACCAAAAAGGGCGAATCCTGCAGATCTAGCTCCCGCAACACCTGATCCAACTGGCGGATCAGGGTGGGCAGGGCCCGCTCCGACTCGGTAATGGCCAAGCCACAGGTGGGCAGCGCCGGACAGGCCATGGAAAGCCGCACCAGCTCCGGGATCTCCTCTTTGGAGAGCACCCCGTGGGACTTGAGGATCTGGTTAATGGCCTCTCGCTGGCCCTCCTCGATGTCGATGAAGATCACGTCCTGCGTGGGGGTAAGCCGCAGGTGCAGGGAAAATTCCTCCACAATCTTGCGCAGGGCCGTTTTCAGCTGCCGCTCCGGCGTATCCTGGATGCGGCCATTTTCAATGGAGAGGCCCAAAAACCAACGGCCATCCCCCTGCTCGTGCCAGCCCAGGTAGTCGTCGCTATTGGGGACAAACTTGGGCATCCGTCGGAAGGGCAATAGCTTTTCCCCCAGGTACTGCTCGACCACGCGGCGAAACTTGCGGATCCCCCAGTCGCGCACCAGATACTTCAGCCGCGCCTGCTTGCGGTCGTAGCGGTTGCCGTGATCCCGCTGCACCGCCAAAACCGCCTGGCAAATCCGGTACACCGCTTCCGGCGGGGCAAAGCAGAGTTTCTGGGCCAAAAGGGGTTGGGTCTCCTCCTTGCCGTGGGTGCGCCCCATGCCGCCGCCCACCACGATGTTGAAGCCCTTGAGGTTGCCCTTGCGGTCGGTGAGCACGATCAAACCCAGGTCTTGGGAGTACACATCGACGGTGTTCTCCCCAGCTACGGCGATGGCCGTCTTGAACTTGCGGGGCAAATAGACCGGGCCATACAGAGGTTCTGGCCCCTCCAGCCTCACCCCGTTGCCGACAAACTGCTCCGCTTCCCGGACTTCCGCATCCACCGGCGGGATGGCAACCGCCTCCCCATCCACCCACAGCTCGTAGTAGGCAGAAGTCTTCGGAGCCAAGAGATCCGCCAGCTTGCGGGCATACTCCTGGGCATAGCGGTAGGCAGGCCGGTTTTTGTGGGGGGCGACCGGCGCCATGACGTTGCGGTTGACGTCTCCACAGGCGGCCAGGGTGGATCCCATCTGCCGGATGATGCTGCCAATGGTGGCCTTGAGGTTTTGCTTCAAGATCCCGTGTAATTGAAAGGTCTGCCGGGTGGTGGCCCGCAAAGTGCCGTTGCCGTACTCCTCCGCCAGCCGATCCAGGGTCAAGTAAAGCTGTGGCGGCACATGCCCCCCTGGAATGCGGGTGCGCAACATCATCTGGTAGGCCCGCTCCAGACCTTCCTGCTTCCGCTGCTGCCGCAGATCCCGGTCGTCTTGCTGATAGGCGCCGTGAAACTTGAGCACCTGCACCGCCGCCTCGCTGAAGTGGGTGGTGTCCTGGGCCAGCTCCTGCCGCAAGGGATCCCGCAGGAAGTGGCTATCTGCTTTGATCTGCTCCACCTTGGAGCGCTTGGCCTCAGAGGCGGCAAAGGGAGTCATCTGATTCTCCAGTAATCCGGTCGGAATACCTGTGAAACAGGGTAGCATCTCCCCTGGGTCGCGTCCAGTTCTGTGGGTTGGGGTTAGAACAGCCTGCCCCCCTCTCCCAGAGGGAGAGGGGATGGGGGTGAGGGGTGCCGCCGCAGATTGAGAGCTGCGGCAGCATCTCTAGCCGGCCAGCGCCAGGCGGGCGCCGTAGTCTGCCGCCGACCAGAGCTTCCAAGCAGCGTTGCCCTGCAGCTCCAAGACCAGATCGTGGTAGGCCAGGAGAGTGGGTCGGTGGCCGACACTGACGTAGGTGGTGTTGAGGTGCTGCAGTTGCAGGTAGAGCAGCTTTTCGTTGGCCACATCCAGGGCGCTGGTGGCCTCGTCCAAAATGGCGTAGCGGGGCTGAGTAATCAAAATGCGGGCAAAGGCCAAGCGCTGCTGTTCGCCCAAAGAGAGGGTGCTAGCCCAATCTTTCTCCACGTCGAAGCCGCCCACCCGCTCCGGCAAATCGGCCAGGTTCACCTGGGCCAAAACTCGGAGGAGATCTGCGTCGCTAAGATCCCGGCGGCGGCCCGGGTAGAGCAGTTGATCCCGCAGGGATCCCAGCAGCATGTAGGGCTTTTGCGGCAGGAAGAGCATCTCGGTGGTATCGGGGCGGGCAATGGATCCCTGGCCGTTGTTCCACAGGCCGGCAATGGCCCGCAGGAGGGAGCTCTTGCCGCTGCCGCTGGCTCCCACAATCAGCAGCCGTTGGCCCGCCTCTAAAGTCAAGGACAAATCCCGCACCAGGGTTCGTTCCGAATTAGGCGTTAGCAAAGTCACCTGCTGCAGGGCCAGTTGGGGAGCAATGCGGGTTTGGATGGTACTTTCTCGAGGGCGCAGCTGGCGCAGGGCAGGATTCTCCAAAGCTTCGTAAAAGGATCCCAGGCGGTTGATCCCGGCGGCAAAGCTGGAGATGCTCTGGATCTGGTTGGCCACAATCGAAAGGGCGCTCAGCACCTGGCTAAAGGCGATGGTAGCCTGGGTAATGGTGCCGAAATCGCGCACGCCGCTAAAGTAAAGGGGGGCCACAATTACGTAGGGCACAATGCGAGTGAAATAGTTATAGGCGTACTGAAAAATGTCGATAATGGCCTGCCAGATGATCAGCAAATTAAAGTTGCGCAAGGCGGCAGCAAAGCGGTTCAAGATCTGTCTCAGCTCCAGGTCTTCCCCTTGGTAAAAAGCAATGGACTCGGCGTTGTCCCGCACGTGGACTAGGCTGTAGCGGAAGTCGGCCTCGTAGCGCAGTTGATCGAAGTTAATTTTAATCAGCTTGCGGCCGGCCAAAATGGCGATCCCGGTGCCGATGGTAGCATAGATAACTAGCCCCACCGCTAGGGGGCGGGAAATGCTGTAGAGAATCCCAGTAAAGGCGTAGAGGGTGAGGATGGAGTCAAGAATATCCAACAAAAAAGAAAGAGTGGTGCCGGTAAAGGAGCGTACATCTTCCGAGATGCGCTGGTCAGGGTTATCGATCTCTGTGTTAGCGGCGTTGGAATCCAGCTCGTAGTAGGCCCGCCGATCAAAGTAGCGATCCAGAAAGTAGTCGGTCAGCCATTCCCGCCAAAACAGGGCCAGCTTTAGCCGTGTATATCGGTAAATAACCAAAATGGGGATGGCGGAGATGATCAGCACGCCATAGATGATCAAAAATTGCCAGAAGGTGCTCTCTTCTTTTTGCTGCAGAGCCGTGTCGATAAACCGGAAGATAAAGCTGATCATCACGTTCAGCCGGTTTACCGTTAGCGACAGGAACAACAAAAAGGTCAGCAGCACCCATTGCAGCCAACGGCGGCAAATCTGGCGCCACACCAGCCCAAAGGCCAGGCTGCTCAGGGCCAAACTGGCTGCGGCCACCCATAGCACCGGCGAGGCTAAATTCCTCTCTGTTTGCTCGACCAAGCCTGCTGCTAGGGTGCGGAAGAACTCTGGAAAAAGAGCCTGTCCAACCAGGGTTACCCCAATCTCGACAAAAAACATGAGGGCAACCACAAACACCATGGATGCTGCTAGCAAGCCGAAGAAGATCCAGCCCCCGTAGCGCACCCGCGGGTAGAAGTAGGGTTGCGCTACGCTGATAAAGCGATCCCAGAGTTGGCGGTCGAAGTTAAATTGGGCGGCTTGGGATTCCATGGTTGCGGTTGTCGGCAAGAGCGCGGGGTATTGATATTTTTCAGGCTAGCAGGTCAGGGATCCGCATCTCTGTCCAACAGGAGCCAATCCATCGGGAATCTGAGGAAGAGCCCCGTTGCCTACTCTGGAACATTTCCGATCTGGCTCCATAAATCCTTATATCCAGCCAGATCTTATGCACGAGCATGCGCTTGTCCAAGGCCCAACCTTCTTAGGCGGGATCCCCCTGCAGCCGCTTTTGCCAGGCCGCTTGGGCTGCCAGCCACACCGTCTGGACCGGCACGCGGAACTCTTGGGCGCGGGCCACACAGTCGCGAAACTCCGGCTGGGCGTTGACGATGTGGCCGTGGCGGCAGGCCACCTTGATGTCCACCAGGCCGTAGGGGGTTTCCACCCGCTCGATCCTTCGCTCCAGGACGGTGCGCTGCTGCTGGGAGTGGCGGATGCCCAGGGTGGTGGTTTCCCGGAAGATGAGATCTTGGCACTCCGGCACCCGCTCCGGCGGGCAGATCACCGTCAGTAACACTCCCGGCCGCCCTTGCTTCATGGTGATGGGCTGGGTAAACACGTCCCAGGCACCTAGGGCCAGCAACTGCTCGCAGGTATAGGCAATCACTTGAGGGTTGAGGTCGTCAATCTGAGTTTGCAACACCGAGACGATCTCGGTCGGCTCTTCCCCCTGGGACTGGCCAATCCAGAGACGAAAGATGTTGGGAATGGGCAGCTCGCGGCTGCCGGCCCCACGCCCCACTTTTTCCAACCGCAGCGGCGGACAGGGCCCAAACGCTTCTGCCAGCGCCACCGCCAAGGCCGCGCCGGTGGGGGTGACCAGCTCGGCTTCTACGCCATTGCTAAACACTGGCACCCGTCCCATTTCCCACAGCTCAATCACCGCCGGCACCGGCACGGCCAGCTTGCCGTGCTCAGTGTCCACCCAGCCGCCGCCAATGGGGTGGGGAGAAGAGATCACCTGCTCCACCTGCAGCCAATCGAGACCAACACAGGTGCCGACGATATCCACCAGGGCATCGACCGCCCCCACCTCGTGGAAATGCACTTTTTCCAGGGGAACCTGATGAACTTTTGCCTCCGCCTGGGCCAGCTTCTCGAAAACCTTGAGGCTGCGGGCCTTGACCGCAGGGGCCAAGTGGGATCCGGCAATCAAAGCCTGGATCTCCAACCAGGAGCGAGGGGGCAGGGATCCGTCCAGCACCTCCACCACCGCCTGCAGGGCAGGCTGCCCACAGCGCTGCACGCGACTCACCTGCAGGTTGTATTCCCCCCCGATGCCCAAGGCCTGGAGCTGCTGGTTGAGATACTCCAGGGGCACCCCGCAATCCAGCAGCGCCCCCAGGCACATGTCGCCGGCAATGCCCGCTGCGCAGTCAAAGTAAGCTACTTTCATACCAAAGCATGTTGACTTGACATACTTCCCTCGCCTAAAGGCGAGAGATTCTTGACGCTTCACAGACTGCTGCTGGCTAGCCAGTCTTACGCAGTCTCCACGTCCGTTTTAGAGTCGGGCGATGCCCCATCCCGACTTGCTTTAGGTTGTTGGCAGCGTTGACGTCCCTGTCATGCACTGCCCCGCAACCGTCGCAGACCACCACACGGGTAGCCAAATCCAACTTGCCCCAGTGCCAGCCACAAGCCGAACAGTACTGGCTTGTAGCCTCCCACCGGTCGATTAGGCGCACTTCCCTCTGGTACTTCTCACCTTTGCCCTCACAGAGAGCCCGAAAGGTATGCCACCCCTGCTGACTAATCGCCTTGGACAACCGACGGTTTTTCAACATCCCGCTAACGTTGAGGTCTTCCAAGCACACGACTTGGTTTTCGACTGTGAGCTGGGTTGACAACTTGTGCAGGAAGTCGAGCCGCATGTCGGCAATGCGGTTGTGCAGCTTGGCAATCCTCAGCCGGGTTCGCTCCCACCGATGGGATCCCTTCACCCGCCTGGCAAGCTGCTTTTGCAGCTGGGCAATACGGTTGTACAGAGGCCTGTAGTTGGGACTGGGGAACTTGGCCCCATCGCTTGTGGCGGCGAAGGTCTTAATCCCCAAATCCACTCCAATACTGGGTGAGCGAGCAGGGATGCTAACAGGTTCCGTCTCCACCACAAAGCTGACAAAGTAACGCTCGGCAGTGTCTTTAATTACAGTGACGGAACTAGGGGTACTCGGCAAAGGTCGGCTCCAAATAGGCTTAATGGCTCCCACCTTGGCCAAGTAAACCCGCTTACCGTTGATAGAAAAAGCTCCCCTAGTTAGCGTTGCTGACTGCTTGGCTGCTTTCTTTTTGAGCTGCGGCGCACCTCCTTCCTGGGCAAAGAAACGCTGGTAAGCTTTGTCCAAATGTCTGAGAGATTGCTGTAAAGCAACACTTGAAACTTCGCCCAACCACGGAATCGATTGCTTGAGCTCGGTTAGGCGCTTGGCCAAAGCGTTGTACCCTGGATACTTCCCAACGGCTTGGCAGTGGGCTAAGGCTTCATTCCAGACGTACCTGACACAGCCAAACAACTTGGCAAGCTTCTGCCGCTGTTGGTCTGTGGGGTAGAACCTATACCTGTATCGAGCTTTCATGGGCTAGAGTCAAGTTGGCATGTTCAGGATAGCACATGAAATTAAGGAGAGACCGCAACAGTGTTTCCAGTCTGCAGGCTCAGCTGGTGTTCGTCACCAAATCCAGGCGAAAGATACTCACTCAAGAGAGTTTAAACTTGATTGCGGAGGTGTTTAAGAGTGTTGCCCGAAAGATGGACTTTGAGGTCTTGGAGTTTAACGGCGAGGCAGACTACGTCCGCCTTCTAATTGCCTACCCGCCCAAGTGGTCTATCTCTCAAATGGTGAATGCACTGAAGGGAGTTTCGAGTCGCAAGTGCGGGCAAGCTAAACTACCTAAACCTTACGGCAAGAATGCCTTGTGGAGTCCCAGCTACTTGGCTTCTAGTGTTGGGGGTGCCCCTCTGCATCTCTTAGTGGCCTACATCCAAAACCAAGAAAAGCTGCCCTAGAGGGCAGGGTTCTAGACCTAGATTTTCTGATAATGATAAGAACTCGCGGAAGAAGTTGAGCGCTTTGAAGCGTCCTGAGGCAGCAAAAGCCAAGAGGGGATCCCAGATGCGGATCCCCCTGGGGATCCTGCTAGCGGCAATGCTGCTGCTGTGGGGTCTGTGGGGATCGGCGGCGAACGGCCAGACTCGCCTCAACTTCAACAACGCCGATCTGCGAGGGCAGGATCTGTCGCGTCAGGATTGGCGAGGCAGCAGCTTTGTCAGCGCCAACCTGCAGGGTGCCGACCTGCAGGAGGCCAACCTTGCTGGCGTAGCCTTTACCAAAGCCAATCTAGCGGGGGCCAACCTGGCTGGGGCGGATTTGAGCAACAGCCTGCTGGATCTGGCCAACCTAGCGGGTGCTGACCTCCGAGGGGCCAACCTTAGGGGAGCAATCGCCGCGCGGGCCGTTTGGGAAGGGGCCCAGATTGCCGGCGCCGACTTCAGCGAGGCCTATGTGGATCGGGCGGCCCTGCGCCAGTTGTGCCAGCGAGCAGAGGGATCCCATCCCGTAACCGGAGTTTCCACTCGCGCAAGTCTCGGCTGTCCTTGAAAGCTGGCAAAGGTGAAGAAAATAGGATCCCTGACCCTCGCCAGCCGGATTGACCTTTAGATTGGGTGAGGCATTGATCGTACCTCAGCCATGAGCAAGCCCAGCTTTGCGGTGATCGGCCTGGCGGTGATGGGGGAAAACCTGGCCCTCAACGTCGAACGCAACGGCTTTCCAGTTGTTGTCTACAACCGCACCCGCTCCAAAACCGAGCAGTTCATCCAAGGGCGAGCCCAGGGCAAACAGATTACCCCCGCCTACAGCCTGCCGGAGTTGGTGCAACAAATGGATCGGCCCCGCAGAATCTTGATCATGGTCAAGGCAGGCCCAGCGGTGGATGCTCTCATCGACGAGCTCAAACTGCTGCTGGAGCCGGGCGACATCCTCATCGATGGGGGCAATTCTCTCTACAGCGACACCGACCGGCGCGCCGCGGCCCTGGAGCCTACTGGGATCCACTTTGTCGGCATGGGGGTGAGCGGCGGGGAAGAAGGCGCCCTCAACGGCCCTAGCCTCATGCCTGGCGGCAGTCTGGAAGCCTACCACTTACTGGAGCCCATCCTCACCAAAATTGCCGCCCAAGGGCCGGACGGCCCCTGTGTCACCTACCTGGGGCCCAAAGGGGGCGGGCACTACGTGAAGATGGTGCACAACGGCATCGAATACGGCGACATGCAACTCATTGCCGAGGTCTACGACCTCATGCGCAGGGGGCTGAAGCTTTCGGCACCCCAGATGCAGGAGATCTTCCAAGCCTGGAACGAGACGGAGCTGGAGTCGTTTCTGATTGAGATTACCGCCAAGATCTTGGGGACGCTGGATGCGGAGACGGGCAGGCCGCTGGTGGATCTCATTTTGGACAAGGCAGGCCAGAAGGGCACAGGCCTGTGGACGGTCAAGGACGCCCTGGATTTGGGGGTGCCAGTGCCCACCATCGAGGCGGCAGTGCAGGCCCGCATTCTCTCGTCGATGAAGGAAGAGCGGGTGTCTGCCTCCCAGCAGTTGCAAGGGCCAGGAACCACCTTTGAAGGGGATCCCGAGCGCTTCCTTCAGGATCTGCGCGCCGCTCTCTATTGTTCCAAGATCTGCTCCTATGCCCAGGGGATGGCGCTGCTCCGGCAAGCCACCGTTGCCCACGGCTACATCTACACCTTGAGCGAGATCCCTCGCATCTGGAAGGGGGGCTGCATTATCCGCGCCCGCCTCCTGGGCAAAATCCAGGCAGCCTACCAGCGGGATCCGGAGCTGGTCAACCTGCTTCTGGATGAGGAGTTCAAGCAGGCCATCCAGGAACGGCAGGGAGCCTGGCGGCGGGTGGTGGCCACCGCAGCAGCTTTGGGGATCCCGATCCCGGCCATCAGCGCCTCCCTGGCCTACTACGACAGCTACCGCACCGCCGAGCTGCCCCAGAACCTCACCCAGGCCCAGCGGGATTTCTTCGGCGCCCACACCTTTGAGCGCATCGACAGGCTGGGGGTTTTCCACCACGCCTGGAACGCCTAGGCAGGGCCCCGCCCTGGGGCAGCCGCCAGATCCAGCGGCGCTTGCTTAAACGTAGAGCCCCACACTTCGGTGTGGAAAGGCTCCCTTTCTTGGGGGAAATCCCTGCGGAAATGGCATCCCCGGCTTTCCTCCCGCAGCAAAGCCCCCTGGGCTACCCAGCGAGCCAGCAACAGCAAACTCCCAGCCTCGACCTCTTCCCGACTGGCCCACGGTTTCTCCTCCAGGGGCAGGGCTTCCGCAAAAGCCAGAAAAGCCCGCAGCCGCTCTCCCTCCCGCACCACCCCCAGGGCTTCTTCTGCTTGCTGCCTGAGCTGGGGAAGTAGAGAGGGCGGCGCTGTCAGCACAGGTAGAGCCTGCACCTGAAGGGGGGGCTCCTGGAGGTCCCGCAGGGCAGCCAGAGCAGCTCGCTTGCCCATGACCAGCCCTTCCAAAAGGCTGTTGGAAGCCAAACGGTTTGCCCCGTGCAACCCTGTGGAGGCCACCTCCCCGGCAGCATAGAGGCCCGGCAGGCCAGTGCGGCCAAAAGCATCCGTTCGCACCCCCCCCATGACGTAGTGAGCAGCAGGAGCAACCGGTAGGGGATCCTTGCCGGGATCCAGCCTCAAAGCGCGGGCAGAGGCAACCACGGTGGGAAAGCGCTCTTCCAGATGGGGCACAGCCCGGAGGTCAAGGTAAACTCCCCCCGTCCGCTGCCGCTCCCAGAACACCGCCTGGGCCACCACATCCCGCGGCGCCAGCTCTTCCAGCTCCGCATAACGAGGCATAAAGCGCTCCCCCCAGGCATTGAGGAGCACGGCCCCTGCCCCTCGGGCAGCTTCACTGACCAGGGCTCCATTGGGCAGGACGGTGGGGTGAAACTGCACAAACTCCAGATCCCTTAGGATGGCCCCTGCCCGCCAGGCCAAGGCCATGCCATCGCCGCTAGCTCCCGGCGGCGCTGTAGAGAGGGGGAAGAGGCTGCCAAACCCGCCTGTAGCCAGGAGAACCGCCCCCGCCCTCACCTGCACCAGTCCCTCAGGACCCAGGAGCAAGACCCCTGCCACTCTCCCCTCGGTCATCAAAAGACTGAGGGCCGTGTACCCCTGCAAAGGCGGCTTGCTCAGGCGGGCCAGCAAGCCCTTGAGGAGCCACAGCCCGCTCCGATCCCCTCCCAGGTGGCGTATCCGCGCCCGCGAGTGTCCCCCTTCCCGCACCGGCTCCGGATGGAAGGGCAGATCCCAGGACAAAAGCTTCTCTAGGTGAAAGGGCGCTTCCTCCAGAATGGAGCGGGCCACTTCGGTCTCCACCAGGCCCCGGCCTGCCTGCAGGGTGTCCTGGAGGTGGGCCTCCACATCTGCCGCATCCAGCGGAAAAGCCACCCCCCCCTGCGCCCAAGGAGTGGATCCAGAAGGCAAGGGATCCTTGCTTACCACCAGGGTTCTGGCTCCCTCTGCTTCCGCCCACAGGGCTGCATAGATCCCTGCCACCCCTGCCCCCAGGATCAAGAGGTCTGTTTCCGCTAGGAAAGACGTAGACAACACTGGACAAAACAGACCCTCGCCAAGGGTGCTCCCTCTAGGCTCCAGCAGGCACTGACAGCATGGCCAGGATGGACTTGCGGGCTTTTTCGGCCACCGCCTCCGGCACCTGGATCACGTAGCGCATCTCCACTAGGGAGCGGTAGATCTTCTCCAGGGTAATTTTTTTCATATACTCGCAGACGGCGTCCGCCTTGACGGGGATAAAGGTCTTATCGGGGGCCTCTTTTTGCAGCCGGTGGAGAATGCCCACTTCGGTGGCAACCACAAACTCGCGGCTGGCCGAAGTTCTGGCATAACGCACCATCCCCTCGGTAGAAAGGAGCTTGGCGTCCGGCTTGAGAAATAGACAACTGGAGCCGCAACTGCACTCGGGGTGGATGAGGAACTCCGCCTCCGGGTGCCTCTCTGCCATTGCCTTGAGGTGCTCCTCCCGGATGCCGACATGGACGTGGCACTCGCCGGGGAATAGATCCAGCTCCCTCCCCGTTGCCTGGGCTACATAGGCCCCCAGGAACATATCCGGCACAAAAAAGATGGGGCGATCCGGCGGCAGGCTAGCCACCACTTGAACCGCGTTGGCGCTGGTTACGCAGACATCGGCCAAGGCTTTAATCTCGGCGGCCGTGTTGACATAGGCCACCACCAGCCCCTCGGGGTTGGCCTCCTTCCAGCGCAGAACGTCCTCTGGGCGGATGCTGTCGGCCAGAGAGCAGCCCGCCTCCAGATCCGGCAGCAGCACCGTCTTTTCCGGGTTGAGGATAGCCGCTGTCTCGGCCATGAAGTGGACGCCAGCAAAGACAATGACCTGGGCATCTGTCTTTTGGGCCTCGCGGGCCAGGCCCAGGGAGTCTCCCACAAAGTCCGCCACTTCCTGCACCTCGGGGAGTTGGTAGGAGTGGGCTAGGATAACGGCCTGCCTTTCCTGCTTGAGTCGAGCAATTTCCTGGACAAGGGTTTCTTGGGTCATGGTGAACCTTCTGTTTTGGCTGGACCGGCCACGGGTGCAGAGCTGGACTGGTGCGGGGCTAAGGAGAAGTTGCCAGCAGGCAGCAACTGGCCTTCCTGCTTTAGGCGGGATCGTTACCTAGCCTAGCATTAGAAACAGCGCTCCCTGGGGCAAACCTCAGGGCCGCACCACGAGCAAGGAGAGATCCAGGGCCTTGGCCGAGTGAGTCAGGGCCCCCACACTGATGTAGTCAACGCCTGCCTCCGCCGCTTTCCGGGCGCGCTCTAGGTTCATGTTGCCGCTGGCTTCTAGGGGAACTTTCCCCCCTACCCGTTGAACGGCAGCCCGGATCTGCTCCAAGGGGAAGTTATCGAGAAGGATGAGATCGGCGCCTGCCGCCAAAGCCTCCTCCAGCTCCTGGAGGTTGCGCACCTCAACCTCGACCTTGAGGTGGTGGGGGGCACCTGCTTTGGCCCGCTGGACGGCTGCCAAGATGCCGCCTGCGCCGCGGATGTGGTTTTCCTTGATCAAGATGCCGTCGAAGAGGCCAAAGCGGTGGTTTTTGCCGCCCCCTACCCGCACGGCGTATTTCTCCAGGGCGCGCAAGCCGGGGGTAGTTTTGCGGGTGTCCAGAAGCTGGGTTGAGGTTCCCCGCAGCGCCTCTACGTAGGTGCGGGTGAGGGTGGCAATGCCGGAAAGCCTTTGGAGAAGGTTCAGCGCCAGCCGTTCTGCCGCCAGAATGCCCCGCAGGGATCCCTTGATCTGGACTACCTCCTGGCCAGCGACAACAGAGGCTCCCTCCTCTACCTGGGAGGCGAACGCTAGCTGGGGATCCACCAGCCGGAAAACCCGCCTGGCAATTTCCAGGCCAGCTAGGATCCCTGGCTCCTTGGCCAGGATCACCGCCTCCCCCTCAACGCTGGGGGGCAGGGTCAGCTCGCTGGTGAGATCGCCGTGGCCGAGATCTTCTTGTAGCCAGGCACACAGGGTCTCCTCCGGGATGTATAATGCTTGCGTCATCTTTCGCTTTAGTTACCTATGGCCTCGGTTGGATCCTCTAGACCCAAGGGCGGCACCTTCAGCCGTCGTCAGCTGCTCAAAGCAGGAGCTGCCGCTCTTGGAGGCAGTTGGCTGGCCGCAGCAGGGGCTCAGGCTCAACGACGGGCTTCCCCCACTCTGATAGTGGCCCAGAGATCCAAGCTCGAGCGAGTTTCCTATGCTACCAACTGGTATGCCCAGGCCGAGCATGGCGGCTTTTATCAGGCGGTGGCCACAGGCATTTACCGCGAGTATGGGCTAGACGTCACCATCAAAATGGGTGGCCCTGGCGTCAACATCACCCAGATTTTGGCTGGCCGAGCCGCCGACTTTGCCATGGGGGGAAGCGCAGGGGTCATCAACGCTGTGCGGGAAGGGATCCCGCTTATCTGCGTGGCGGCTATTTTCCAAAAAGACCCCCAGGTTCTCCTCGCCCATCCCGGCACCCAGCGCTTGGAGGATCTCAAGGGCCGACCCATCTTCGTGGCCAAAGGGGCTTTTACCACCTACTGGCCCTTTTTGCGGGCCAAGTACGGCTTCACCGACGACCAGACCCGCCCCTACAACTTCAACCCCGGTCCTTTCCTGGCGGATCCCAGCTCGGCCCAGCAGGGGTATCTCACCTCTGAGCCTTTTGCCATTGAAAAACAAGGAGGCTTTAAGCCAGTGGTCTTCCTCCTGGCCGACTACGGCTACAACCCCTATGCCACCACCATCGAGACGCGGCGCCAACTGGTGGAAAGCAAGCCTGACTTGGTGCAGCGGTTTGTGGATGCTTCTATCAAGGGCTGGTACAGCTTTTTGGAGGATCCCCGCCCCGCCTACCGCCTCATCAAGCAGGATAACCCGGAGATGACTGATGAGCAGTTGGCCTACAGCTTTGAGAAGCTGAAGGAGTACGGCATCATTTTGTCTGGCGATGCCCTGGAAAAGGGCATTGGCGCCATGACCCACGAGCGTTGGCAAAGCTTCTTCGAGAGCATGACAGTGGCGGGTGTCTTTGAGCCAACCATTAACTACCAAGCCGCCTACACGTTGGACTTTGTCAATAAAGGCACTGCCTATTACAAAAGCTAGGTCAGGTTGCGAAAAAGGGAAGGGGGAGGGGATTGCATCGGTTTGGAGGGGGCTGCCGACCGTTCCGCTCTGCCAAAGGCCCTCACCCCCAGACCCTCTCCCTTTGGGAGAGGGGGACTAGGCATCTCACTGCTCCACTGCTACTTGTCAATGAATGAATGAATGGCTGTAACTAACCTTCGGGTATCCTGCCGACCGCTGGCCAAAGCTACTGCTCGGCAATGGTGACGTTGAAGCCCTTGTTCTTCAAAGTTTCAGCGTGGTAGCGGGCATATTCCAGTTGTTCAAATGCTGCCAACTGCACGAACTTCTGGCCGTTCACATCTCTTACAAAAGCGTCATTGGCAACTTGCCGAGCTCGCGCCAAGCTTTCCTCTCCGGAGTAGGTGGTCAGCACCAAAAAAGTTCCTTCGCCGCGGTTAGGCCCCAAGGAATCGAGATCGTTGCTGTGCAGGGGCACCGTGAGCAAAGATTCTGAAACAGTGGCCACTTTGGGCTGAGAGGGGCGCTCCAGGCTGGCTGCCACTTTCTCCACTGTTTTCGGGCGGGAAGGAGCAGGTTTCTGTACAGCCGCGGCCAAGTTGGTTTGTAGGCTGTCCAACAAGTTGGCGACATCCTGAAGGGGATCGACCCGCAGCTCCTCCAGATTGGGAGTGTTGGCCAACCCTAGCGCCAACTGACTGGGATCCAGCCCACCTGAATAGAACTCTTCCCCTACCTGTCCTGGCAGCGGCTCCAGGGGAAGCAAGGGCAACCGGGCCAAATCCACCTGGGCAGGGATCCCTTTTTCCGTCTTGTGGGCCAGGACAGCGGTTTGGGGAAGCGACAGCTCTTCCGGCCAGATCAGCCAGCGCACCCCAAAGCCGATCCCCGCGCAGGAGAGGGCCCACACCAGCAAGACCCAAAGAGGGGAGAGCACCCCCGCCGGCCGTGGCGTTTCTTCCTCCTCCAAGTCTTCCACGACTTCTTGCATCAGCACAGGTGAAGAGCGCTCCACGGGGATATCGCTTCCAAGGGGATCTGCCCACGGCAAGGGGACAGATGGCCTGCGCTGCAAACGTTGCCAGAGGCGAAATCGCTCCAATTCCTTGAGCTCATCCAGATGCAAGCAGCTCAGCGCTTCCTGAAGCGTCAGTTGAGGAGTCGGCTGGGCTTGCGGGGCCCTCGGTAGGGGTCGAGTAGCATCTGAGGGAAGTGGAGAAAAACTCATAGGCAACTCACCCTCGCTAGACTAAGAGCTAGGAAGCCAGCAGAACCGATCCGGTGCTGAACCCGAGAACCGCTTAACCACAGAGCCAACCCCAGGGACAAAGGCAAGCCATCACTACCATGCCACAAGCCGAAGGCCTTCTTCTAGGGATTGGCCGCAAGATAGAGGGCGCGCACATCTGCCGGCAGATGCTGAAGCAGGAGCTGGCGAGCGGAGGCAACAATGGCATCCACCTCCTCTGGGGCGAGGTAGTACCTGTCAGCTTTGAGCTGGGCAGCGATGCGCTCCGGCGACCAACCAAACCGATCCCGTAGCAGCAGAATAAAGCGCATATCTCCCGGCAAGTTGTCCAGAGCCGCGCTCAGGTAACAGGCCAATGCCGGCGAAAGAGGGGGCTTCGCTGCACCAGCGCTCGCAGTTTGAGGAGGGGCAGCCTCACCCTCAGCAGCGCCGTCAGACCGCCCCGCAAAAGGCCAGATCAGCTCGCGGATTTGCGCCGCCAGCCAGGGTGCCAGCACCGGATCCCCGCCCCCCTCGCTCTGGAGCGTGCGGACATCGAGATGCTGAAGGCGCGCATACAGGCGCAGCCAAACCTCCTCTCGCCAAGCAGCCCGCTGCTCCGGGGGCAGATGCTCGGCCAGGATCCCATCCACCCAGGCGCAGTAGCGGCAAAACAGGGCGATGAAGTAGCGCGCCGCCTGCGGCTGCCGTTGAAAGGCTCGCAGCAGTTCCAGATCGCTGTGGTGGGCCACCCCCTTCACGATAGAGGCCTCGCACTCCCGCCAAAGGGGAGTCACCACCTCAACCATAATCCCTCTCGCCAGAAAGAAGCTCTCTAGCTATTTTCCAAGATCTCTCGACAGGCCGATAGCAACTGCTCCTGCTCCGGCAGGGTTCTTAGGCCAATGCGCAGATAGCGATCCCCCAGCTCTGGAAAGCTCAGGCAATCCCGCACCAGGATGCGGTGCTGCCGCAACAGCTTTTCTTGAATCTGCGTAGCGGAGCCAGGGCAGCGCACCAGCACAAAGTTGGCTTGGCCGGGCCAGGGATCCCAGCCGGGTAGCCCCTGTAGACCT
This sequence comes from Synechococcus sp. W60.3, assembly GCF_047502615.1. Lineage (NCBI taxonomy): Bacteria > Bacillati > Cyanobacteriota > Cyanophyceae > Synechococcales > Synechococcaceae > Synechococcus > Synechococcus sp. W60.3. The sequence goes on from NZ_JANSHJ010000012.1 coordinate 18,461, forward strand.
CTCAGCAAATGCTCCCGCGCCGTAGGCAGCCAGGCCAGGGTGCGCCGGCGAAAGTCTTCATCTGCCAGAGCCGCCGCCGCCGCCACCGCCGCCAATCCGTTGACGCTCCAGGGATCCCGCCACTGCCGCCAGCGCCGCCAGTGATCCGGATGCCCCACAGCAAAGCCGATGCGCAAGCCGGGCAAGGTAAAGAACTTGGTCAGCGAACGGATGACGATGGTGTTGGGGTGGGCCTCCAGGTGAGGGATCAAAGTCTGGCTGCGGGGCAGCTCTCCCACCTCTGAGCTGGCGTCCAGAGGGGGCAGCTCCTGCGGGGCGTCTCCTGGCAAAAAGTCCATAAAAGCCTCATCCACCACCACCTGCTCGAACTGGGGCAGAAGGGGCAAGATGTCTTGCCGGAGGAAAAGCCGGCCCGTCGGGTTGTGAGGATTGTTTAGCCAGAGCACCCGGCCTGTCTTGTCCGCCCGGATCTCTTTCTGCAGCAAGGCCAAGGGGGGGGATCCCTGAGAGGGCAAAAGATCCAAACCCCTGAGGGTTACACCCGCCGCCCGCAGGGCCCGCTCATAGTCCCCAAAAGCCGGCCGGGGCAGCCAAACCTCCCGTCCCTGGGCATCGCGGGCCGCCCAGGTGAGCAATTCCGCCGCCCCGTTGCCCACGAAGATCCACTCCGGATCGACCGCCCAGCGCTGCGCCAAACAGGCCCGCAGCTCGCGGTAGTCGGGATCCGGATAGCGGCTAATCGCAACTGGATCCGACGCCGACAGGGCCCGAGCCAGAGCTTGCAAAACCGACTGCGGCGGACCCAGGGGGTTGAGGCTGGCCGAAAAATCCAAAATAGCCTCGGCAGGGCAGCCGGCAATGGCTGCCCCCCAAGCGCGATTGCCACCATGCTGAGGCCGTTGCACGCCTGTCCATCCCAAAGCCCAGGTTCGCTGAGAGAACTCCGCCTGAGGAGCGCGAACGGCTGGGATCCCGTCAAACTCCCGAAGACTTGTGGCCACCTGCCACCGCATCGCGGAAAGTTTTGCCTGCAGTGAAAGTCGGGACAATGCTGGCTGGGATCACCATCTTCTCGTTGGTCTTCGGGTTGCGACCTTCCCGTTGTTTGCGCTTGCGGGCCTCAAAGGAGCCGAAGCCCACCAGGGTCACCTTTCCTTTGGGTTCACCGTTTTCATCGCGGGATGCGACCTCTTCGACAATGATCTCCAGCGCCGCCGTCAGGACAGCTTCAGCTTCTTTTTTGGTTACGTTGGCGCGATGAGCGACGGCATCCACAAGCTCTGCCTTGTTCATCCTGATCTCCTCGTGAGTTAGGCAATAGGGTTAAAACAGACTCTGGCCGCGTACTTGCGAGGTGCTGCGAAGCAACCACGGCCCAGAGTGTTCTCAGTTTTTAGGAGCGGGGCTTGCCCTGCACTGCGCCAAGGCGCCGCTGGCGCGAATGGCAGGATTGTGGCAGTTTGGCTCCAAATCACTGACATATTCTACAGCCAAGTTAGGGCAGAAGCCGGTTGGAGAAGGGATTTTAGGGGGGCTGAGTGGAATTTTTTGGGAACAAAGAGAGATCAACCGATAATCCTAATATCCACTCCCCTCGAATGCCGGGGCAAGTCGCGCCCAGGGCCTCACGAGTCACGTTGGAAGTAGGCCCGCATCACCTCGCGGAAGATCGGGGCGGCCCGGGATCCACCCCCGCCGCCACTGTTTTCCAGAAAGACCACGACTACCAATTCGGGCCGGTCGTAGGGGGCATAGCCGACAAACCAGGCGTGGGAGCGCCGCGGCGGATCCTCGGCGGTGCCGGTTTTGCCGGCGGTGGGGGGAAAGCCCGGCCCCAGGTTGGCGTTGCCGCCGGTGCCGTAGACCACCACATCCCGCAACCCCTGCTGCAGGATCTCCAGCGTGGCGGGGGAAAGACCCACCTTCTGCCGCAGGGGCACGGGGCTTTCCGGGATCACCTGCTGCGAGAGCAAGGGGCGAACCCGCCAGCCGCCGTTGGCCACCGCTGCTGTTACCACCGCCATCTGCAGCGGCGTGGCGGTGATAAATCCCTGGCCGATGGACATGTTGACCGTATCGCCCACGTACCAGGGCTCGCGCCAGTGGCGCTGTTTCCACTCGGCGTCGGGCACCAGCCCAGCAGCTTCCCCTTTGAGGCCGATCCCGGTCAATTGCCCCAGCCCGAAGCGGCGCGACCATTCTTGCAGGGGGGCGGCCTTGGTGCCCAGGGCAATTTGGTAGAAGAAGGTGTCGCTGCTGTAGGCCATCGCCTGGCGGTAGTTCAGCCGCCCGAAACCGGCCCGGTTCCAGTCCCAGAACCTCCACCCGCCCACCTGGATGTAGGGGCCGGTCTGCAGCACCGTATCCGGGGGAAAGGCTCCCGACTCGATCCCGGCGGCGGTGGTGATGATTTTGTAGGTGCTGGCGGGGGGATAGGGCCGCAGGGCGCGGTTGAGGAAGGGGAAGTCCCGCTGTTGCAGGCTCTCCCACTGGGCTTGGGTGATGCGGCTGGAAAAGAGGTTGGGATCAAAGGTGGGATAGCTGGCCATGGCCAGGATCGAGCCGTCGCGGGGATCCATGGCGACCACTGCTCCTTTTTGCTGGCCGAGGGCTCGCTCTGCCGCCTGCTGCAGCCGCACATCCAAAGTGAGCTGCAGGGTGTTGCCCGGTTGGGGCGCTTGTTCCCCCAGCACCCGCAGCACCTCTCCCATGGCGTCCACCTCCACCTGTCGCCCGCCCCATTGGCCGCGCAGATGGTTCTCGAACAATTCCTCCACTCCCATCAGGCCAACGATATCCCCCAGGCGATAGCTAGGGTCGGCCCGCAGTTGCTCTAGGGGGATCTCGCCGGTGTAGCCCAGCAGATGAGCGGCCAAGTCGCCGTGGGGATAAAACCGCACCGTCTCCGCCTCCACCATCACCCCCGGCAGCTCGCGGCTCATCTCTTCCAGTTGAGTGACCACCTGGGGGCTGGCGTTGCGCAGGATGCGCACCGGAAACGGGGAGCGATAGCCCGCCTGCTCCAGTTTTTGGGCAATCTCTTCGGGAGCCATGTTCAAGGACCGGGCCAGCTTGGGGATCGTCTCCTGCCAGCCCTGCCGCGATTGCACCAGCGGCCACAGGAAGACCGAGTGGGAGAGCTGGCTGCCCGCCAACAACACGCCGTTGCGATCCACAATGCGCCCCCGTTCCGGCGGCTGGGGCAAGAGACGAATGCGGTTGGTATCGGCCAACTGGCGGTAATACTGGGTGCGCACCAGTTGCAGGTAGGCCAGGCGGGATCCCAGCCCTCCGAACAGCAGCAGGCTGGCCAGCAAGAGCAAGACAACGGCCCGATAGCCTTGCCCCACCGTTTTGGTCGGCAGGGATCCCAGCCAACGAGGACTACCGCCGTCCGGCGGGGGTGGGGGAAGCACCCGGCGAGGGGCAGGCGGCCTGGAATGGGGGGAGAACAGGGCTTTTGGATCCCGTCCGGTCAAGGTGTTGGGGCTTCGCGTGGCGTCGCTGACAGGGTAGAGTTTGGCCATGAACTTGCCAGAAGAATTGCAACCCATACACCCAAAATCAAGAGGAGATGCCCGCTCTTGGGCGGGCCCTCTCAGCATCCATCCAGTATCCCTGGCTCTGGCAAGCCTCGTCCAGGAGTGGCAGCGTGGATAGAGCAGAACAACAGCGGCTACGCCAGGCTGCCTGGCTGATGGTGGGCAATGGCCTGCGCCTGGGGTTGTCCGGGGCCTATTTCATCCTGCTGGCGCGGCTGTTGGGGCCGGAAGCTTTTGGAGTGTTCTCCGCGATTTTGGCCTGCAGCAACCTAGCTGCCCCCTTTGGCTACTGGGGCCAATCGGAATTGCTGATCCAGCGCCTAAGCAACCGGAGATCTGCCGCGGCTGCCCCGGAGATCAGTCCCAGCCTGTGGCTGGCCGGACTGGGCTGCGGCGGGATGGCGCTGCTGTTGGCGCCCCTCCTGAGCCTCTGGCTGGCGGAGACTTCTCCCCTGCTGGTAGGGATCCTGCTGGCCAGCGACCTGCTGTTTATCGCCATTCCTGAGGTGTACCGAGGGATCCTGATTGGGCAAGGGCAAGTTGCCGGCGTGGCCCTCATCGACACCGGCATGGCGCTGGGGCGATTGGGGGCTGTGCTGCTGGCGGTGGCCTTGGGCTGGGGATCCCTAACCCAATGGGCCATTCTCTACGGGCTGATGGTGCTGGCGGTGCTGCTACTGATGGCGCGGGGGATGGGACGGTGGAGCAAGCCTTCTCCCCCCCTGGCCTGGAGAGATCTGGGGGAACGGCTGGTGGCGGGCTGGGACTTTGCCGTGGGGCTGGCGGCGGCCAAAACCTTCACCGACCTGGACAAGCTGCTTTTGCCCCGCCTGGCCTCGGCAGCAGCGGGGGGGCTCTACAGCGCTGCCTACCGGGTGATCAACTTTTCGCAAACGCCGATGATCGCTCTGCTCACCAGCCACTTTGCCGAGCTGTGCCGCCAAGGACAGAAAAGCCTGCCGCAGGGCTGCCGCTACGCCTGGCACCTTTCCCCTTGGGTGGCGGGCTACGGCAGTTTGGCCGCCTTGGGGGTGGCATTGGGCTCTTACGGGATCCCTTGGGTGCTGGGGTCGGCTTACCAAGAGACGGCCCTCATCCTGCGCTGGCTTAGCCCGGTGATCTTGCTGGAGGGGATCCACCTGCTGCTGTCTCACCTGCTCACCGGGTCAGGGTTGCAAAAGCCCCGCAGCCGCCTGCAACTGCTGGCTCTGGGGCTCAACGGGCTTTTGAATGCGGTTTGGATCCCGAGGTGGGGTTGGCGAGGGGCGGCTTCGGCCACCTTGCTCTCAGAAGTGGCGCTGGTGCTGGCCTTGCTGCTGCTAATTCGACAGCAATTGCGCTTTCCAGAGGGAGGCCAACCCAGCTCGAACTAGGAGGTCTTGACGATGTAGGTGGCCTTGGCGTCCGGACCAAAGCTGATGACATCCCCCGACTTAAGTTGGTGGGTAGAAATTTTCTGGCCGTTGATCAGCAGGCCGTTGGTGCTGGGCCTACCCTCCAGATCGCCATCGAGAATGCGGTAGTAGTACTCTCCCTCCTTCTCAGCAGGAACGCGCAGCAGCATGGCGTGGTAGCGGGAGGCGTACTGGGAGTTAAGGCAGATGTCGTTGGCCAGGTCGCGACCAATGAAGTATTTCGCAGAGGTCAGCACCTGGCTGCGGCGGCCATCTCGATCCTCCACGACCAAGATGTGCTGCTGAGCACTCGGAGGAGAAGGCGCAGAATCAACCATAATCCCTTCCGCTGCAACTGCCCGAATCTAACCTTAGCACCATACTATCTATAGAAGCTCGACTCCAGAATTGGCAGAGCTGCAGAATCGCCTAAGATGACCTGCCAAATCTCAAGGTCGGCCAGCGGCCCTTTGCAGCAGCGGGCCCACCAGCTCTGGGAAAAGGGCATAGGCTCCTACTGCCCATTGGGCCATGCCCACCACCACCTCCGACTTGGACTGGCGAGCGGCGTCCCAAATGGCTGCGGCCACTTCTTCTGGCCGGCTGGCCCAAAAACTCTCCAGCGCCTGTTGCATTTGCTCGCGGGCTTTCCCACCTGAGGCTTGCGATTGGCCATCGGGAGAGGACTCCGGCCCCCCCTCATCCAAAAAAATGGCTCGCTTGAGAAAATTGCTGCTGACAATGCCCGGATGGACGCCGATCACCTGGATCCCGTGGGGTTGCAGTTCCAGCCGCAGCGCCTCCGTCAGCCCACTGACCGCGTACTTGCTGGCACAATAGGCGCTCATTTGGGGCAGGGGCATCTTGCCGCCGACCGATCCCACGTTGATGATCTGACCTTTTTTGCGCTTCAGCATATCGGGGAGCACGGCCCGGATGGTGTACAGGTAGCCCCAAAAATTGACCGCCATCAGCGCCTGCCAGTGTTCCAGGGTGGTTTGCAAAAAAGGGCCCTTCAGGCAGATGCCGGCGTTGTTGATCAGACAATCGATGCGGCCATAGCGTTCTAGGGTTCTCTCCACCAGGTTTTGCACCTGTTCTGGCTGCGTGACATCGGTGGGAACGGCCAAGACCTCGGCGTTTAGGCTTTGCTCCAGCTCGATGGCGGTTTGTCTCAGGGTTTCGGCGGTACGGGCGGCCAGCGCCAAGCGGTAGCCGCCACGGGCAAAGGTAAAGGCCGTGGCCCTGCCGATGCCTTCGGAAGCGCCTGTAATTAAAACAACATCGGCCATCCTGCTTCTCCGCAAATCTGGACTGGGATCCCTTTACCTGTTGTAGCTTCTTTGGGGGTTGGGGATCCCTGCTTGGCCTGAGGGCTTAAGATACGGAGCGGTAGCGAAGATACAGTTTATGGCCTCTACCTACTCATTCGATATCGTCAGCGACTTCGACCGGCAGGAACTGGTGAATGCCGTGGATCAAGCCCGGCGGGAGATCAAACAGCGCTATGACCTCAAGGATACTCAGACAGAAATCGAGCTGGAGGAGGGATCCCTGACCATCACCACCGCCAGCGAGATGGCTCTCAACTCCATTCGCGATCTCCTCCTCACCAAGGCGGCCAAGCGGGGCCTCTCCCTAAAGATCTTCGACTTTCAACCTCCGGAGAGTGCCGGCGGCAACCGGGTGCGCCAGGTGGTTCGGCTGAAAAAGGGCATCGATGCGGCGCTGGCCAAGCAGATTGCCAAACAAATCCGCGACAACTTCAAAAAAGTGCAGCCCTCCATTCAAGGGGATCTGGTGCGGGTTTCCGGCAAAGACAAAGATGAGCTGCAGGCGGTCATTCAAATGCTCAAGCAGCAGGATTACCCGGTGGCGCTCCAATTTGTCAATTACCGATAGAGATCCGATACAAAGTCGGGGGGATCCCTGGTTGATGATAAGGATTGGTGCAGAGCGATCCCGGCTCTCGCCATCCCATCGCCACAGCCTCTCTTGGAACCAGTCTGCAGAAAAAGCTAGGATCCCTTACTATGGGGATGATCTCCATCTCCAGCCGCGACTCTGCCGTGCCAGTATGTACACTATCTCTGAGTTCGATCGCCTGATCCAGTTTCTCCCGGTGGAGATCCGCCCCGAGGTGCAGATCGAGATCGGCACCCCTGACCAATCTCGGGTTGTGCAGCCGCTCTGGCGCTTCCCCTGGCAGAAGTACACCCGCTTCGCCATTGACCTCAGCCGCTGGCAGAAGCTGAGCCCTGACCAACAAAAGATCTACTTTTTGCGGGAAGCGGTGATGGCCACCGAGCTGGCCTTGGGGGATAACTGGTCGGCCCTGTTGCTGTATCCCGCGCTGATCGGGGCCGGCAGCATGGGCATTTTGGTGGAGTTGCAGATGGGGGATAACCTGGGCGTGGGCTTGGCAGCCGGCTTGGCGGCGTCGGCGGTGTTTCTTTTGCGCAAAGCAGAGAAAGGCCAGAAGGCCCAGGTGGCAGCCGACGAGTTTGCCGTGCGCTACGCCTCCCAAAATGGCTACACCTCCGAACAGGCGGCTGCCATTTTGCTGAGCGCGTTGCAGCAGGTGGCCATCCTGGAAGATCGCGTCAAGAACGACTACGACACCACCATGCGCCGCCGCAACCTGGAGTTTCTGGCGCAGCGGGGCCTGGGATCCGGCACCTTGACCATCAATCCCAAGTACCGCAACAAGGGCCAGAACCCCAACCCCTACCAAAATCCCTTTCAGCGTTGAGCAGTTCCTGCAAACTAGGTGGGGGATGACTCCCGACCCTCAAACATGGGTGACGCCACGCTGCGCGAACCGATAGCGTACCGGCTTCACGCTTCACTGACTTGTCTCAGCATGCTGCCACCGTGCAACCCACGGCGGAAACCAGTCAGGGAAGCTCTCCAGAGATTTAACTCAATCTCTTCAACTGAAGCACGAACGGCTTTCATCCCGACACTGATTGGCTCTTGAGTCAACACAATTCACCCATACAGTGCGGGGCTTCCCGCCGATTAAGCTAAACTCAGAAAACTTTGAGGAGCACCTAGGCTTGCTTAAGCTTCCTCTTCCAGTTCTTGGATCTCTTCCGTAGGGGTGTGTCCAGTCGCTTTGTCTTCCTCAATCTGAACTGTACCAGTGGGGTTGTAGTACCGGCGCACATCCCACTCAGTAATCCAACGGCGAATAATTGACCGCACGGTAGTTGTGCCGTAAAGAGGAGGGAGCTCAGACAGTGATGGCCGTACCCAATCAGGGTAGGCCTTCTGGTAGAGATCCACCACCTTGTGCAACATCGCTTGAATGGCCTCCTGAGCTTCCGAACAGGAACGGAGGGGGATAGCTTGCTGAATGGCCTCCATGCCCGCTTTTACAGCTTCTTCAGAAATATGCTTCTGGCGCGCCATCTCAGGTGCCTTCTCCCGATCCCCTTTTTCCTGCAAGATAGACTGCTCAAAGTCGCGGGTTACTGCTCCCGCTAGAATTAGCGGAGCTGCTTTTAGTTCTTCAGGTAAAGTTTCCTTGCCAAACAAGTGGCCAAGAACGCGGTAGGACTTGACCCGCTGCAGGATGCTGTACTGTGCAATCAGCTCGATCTCATCCACCAAAACCACCAAGCCCCTGAGCCCTATGGCCCGACATAGCTGAGCAGAGAAAGCCAGGCGCTGCCAGTGCAGACTTTCCGCAGGAGGTAGCTTGCTGACGGAGTAAGCCCCTGCCAGGCCGTGATCCCGAAGTCTCTGCCGCACCTCTGACAGCCTCAAGGTAGGTTCACCAGCCCAAAAGCGGACAATAGCGTCTAACTTCTCGTCGTCACCCTCTAGCCTTTGGTGTAAAGCTAGAGTAGCCGGCCACCAGCCCTCTCCAAATCGCCATTGGTTAACCGAAAGCTGGAACTCCTGGAAAGAAGGCTGTTTGTACTGCAGACGAGCTGCAATGCCTTGAAGCCCGCGCTCAGCCATGTCAGGGAGTTCGATTTCGGCAAGAATGCGGGGAATTAGGCGACTAGGATTGCCAAGAGGCAGCTCTTTAGAGATGACAACCAGCGAGGTGGCAAAACCCTGCTTCTTTGCTTTTTCCTGCAGAGTTAGTAGAAGATGAGACTTACCAGTTCCGAAGTCCCCCTTCACGAGCATCCCCCCAGGCTCTAAGCTGGGGGCGTTGCATAATTCCCAAAACTTCTCTTCGACCTCTTGTTGCCAGGAGCCAAGTTCTGCAACTGCAAATGGATTGGGAACACCGTTTCGCAGCGCTTCAATCGCTCGTCGGGCTACAAGTGATGCGCTCATTGAAGTTGAACCATAGTTGTACAAGGATTGGGATACTTGGAGGAATATACCTCGTTCTGGATTCGAGTTTGCAAGGCTCGGTACTTATGGTAGGACAAAAGTTCTGATTCAATGAACTCTGGAGGGGCCATGAAGATTATGGCTGTTTTCTCAAGCTTACTGTCTGCATCGATAAACTCTCGCAAGGTTTCATAGAGATCGATGATTTGCCTACGGGTAAAGATTGGACGTCCACTTTCTCTTCGCTCGTAGTAATGAAACAGACTGACAAGGATTGCCGTAGAACCGAACTGGCGTGTAAAAAGTCTCAGAAAAGAAAGTAGGATCTCTCTGGAGTTTGTCCTATCAATCCTTCGAAGAATAGCTGCTCCACGCACTTGACTAATAGATTTCAGCGTGCCTTTGAGCCACTCCTGAACCGCAAGGCACAAACCTTCTAGAGTGCCTGGACTTTGGAGAGGCTCGTAGATAAGACGGGAAATAGCCTTGCGAAAGTCGAGAGCCAGAGAGTAGTCCTGAAAAATCAGCCTCTTGATTTCTCGCTGGAACTGTATGTTAATCTCGCGGGCCTCGACTTGGTAAAACTCTGCCAGTTCCTCTAAAGTACAGTCCTGAGGTTCTGAGCTGAGGGGATATCCAACTTTTTTGAGAATGCTATAGCGCAGTTCTCTGGCAAAAGATTCCCAGTCTACCCTCTGAGCAAGGGCAAACCAAAAATTCTCAATTGAATGTAGATTGATGCACTCTTCGGTTAGATCAAAAAGCTGAAAAGAAGGAGGGGATAGCTTTTCCCGAAGAGATTTGTAGAGGCGGGAGTAGGAATCTCTTGGGACGACAGCTAGCTTGACGGTTGCACCGCCCTCAGGTATGAAGGATCTCAGGTAGTCTTTCTCAAGACAACGCAGCCATAAATCAAGCTGTAGACAACTATGGGTTTCCCCACTCATAGACGCTCAAACTCCAAAAGATAGTAAATATGTTCCTCACCGCGTTCATCGCGAATGCGATAGCAGCGACCTGAGCGAGTGCCTGTAGATGCAGAGAAGATCAAGCGATAGCCATCCACATTGTTGATTGGGCTTCGATCTAGAAGGTAAAGATGTCGGGTAAATTCTACTTCTGTGTAGTCTGAGTTATTGAGGTGGAGAACCTCAAAGACATCTCGCGCAGCTACGCTTATGGAGTTAGGTAGCTGCTCCACACACTTTCTCAGGTAGCCTGCCGCAATTCTTGCCGCCTTCCAAATGAGCTGAAGGACAGCCTGGGGATCAGTCTCTTTGCTCTTGCCGCCTCTTGCTCGCTTGATTGCTTCAGCAATAGCACTGGGCCGCTGGGATCGGAAAATCTTGCGGTCAATACGTATCCGCTCTCTGGCAAAGTGCACTGAGACAGGAAAGGCCACAAAAATGTTGGGATTCTCGGTAGGAAGCCAGGGCTGGCCTACCCGTTCCCCCACTTCGCGGGCCAGGTCTTCGAGGGAGGGGGTGGACAAAACTTGCTGGGCTTGTTCAAGAGCTCGCCTCACCAGCTCCGCTTGGGAGAGAGCTGTGTTCAAGGCAGAGCCGCAGCTTTCCACCTGGCGGTTTACTGCTTGGAGATCTCCCCTTCTGCTAGCAGCTTGAGCGCTGCCTACCGCTTTCGTCACTTTCTTAGTTAGCTCAACCAAGCTGGCCAGCTCGCCGTCGAGAGCTTTGAAAGCCTCCTCAATCATTGCTCTTCCAGTTTTTCAACAAAGTAACACTGCCAGGGAATGAGATGCAAGACTCAGCCCCCGTTGGGTTGCTCAAGGCATGCGCAGCTCCCCTTCCACCTCCAGGCGGGTGTAGGGGCCGACGGCGAGGAAGCGTTCCCCCAGCATCTCGGCGGCAGCCGGTTGGATCCAGCCCATGCGCTGCAGCAGGTGCAGGGCCAGGGCATATTTGGCCCGCGCGGCCCCGTCTTGTACCTTGATGGCCAGGCCCATCCCCTCTCCGACGCGCCCGATGCACTGGATCCCTTCGGCGCCGGACTTGCTGACCAACTCTCCCTGGGTGGCCCGCATCAATTCGGTGTCGAAACATCCCTCACCAGCCACCATTTCGGGGTGGTGGGTCATGGCGCGGGCGATGGCCTCCAAGTCCGGCCGCTCGCCGGCGGTCAGTTGGGCATATAGGGAAGCCAGGTGGTTGAGTTGTAGCTGGTAGGTGGGCACGCCACAGTCGTCACGAGCAAACAAAAACTCTTCTGAGGGCATTTGCAACAAGTCGGCCAACTTGGCCCGCACCAGGGCCTGGACGGGGTGTTGCCGCTGGGCGTAGTCCTGCAGAGTCCAGTTCTGAGCGCGGCTGGCCAGGAGCATGCCGGCATGTTTGCCGGAGCAGTTGTGGCACAGGGGGCTGGGCTTGCCGGGTGGGGTGGGGCAGACCAGCAAATCGGGAGACAGATCGGCCCGCCAGAGCATGCTGAACACCTGCCGCGCATGGGCCGTGGTGCCCTGATGGGAGGCGCACATAATGGCGATGTCTTTCTCGCTGAGGCGATAGCGCTCGCGGATGCCGGTGGAGAGCATGGCCAGCGCTTGGAAGGGTTTGAGCGCAGAACGGGCAAAAACAGGGGTGGTGCTCTTGCCGGCCATGGCCAGGGATCGCCCGCGGCTATCGGCCACGACCGCTTGGCAATGATGGATGGATTCGGTCAACCCCTCCCGCAAGACATGGATCAACAGTTCGGGGGTGGTAGAACGATTCTCAAATGACATGAAATCCTGGGAAAGGGCCGACGAGTCTGAAAAGGAGGTGTGTACTTTATCAAATCATACGCGCAGATGCGGCGCGAGACGTTGCCGGAACCTTTCCAAGTAGCAAAATAGAACAGTTGCGTCTGGATCCCTGACTGCTGCCATGTCCTCAGCCCCGCTGGTGTTTTTGGTTTGTCACGGCAGCCGGGATCCCGAATACCAGCAAGCGGCGGCGGATTTGCTGGCCCGGGTGCGGCAGCGGCTGGCTCCTCAACCGGTGGAGCTGGCCCAGTTGGAAGGTCAGCCTCTGAGCCTGGCGGAGCAGATTCACAGACACCTGACAGCCCGCCTGGAGGGGCCGGTGGTGCTGCTGTCGCTGTTTATGGGCGGGGGATCCCATGTGGAGGAGGACTTGCCGGCTGCCCTGGAGCAGGTTCAAGCTCGCTGGCCGCACCTGAAGCTGCTGTTGACACCGCCGATTGGCCAGCATCCAGCCCTGCTTGATCTGGTGGCAGCGCGGGTGGCAGCGGCGCAGCGGTTGGGGGAACTGACCCACGGCTGGATCCTGTTTGGCCATGGCAGCCGTCTGCCGGGGTTTGCCGCCCAGCTCCAAGCAGGGATCCAAACTGTGCAACGGCGCTTGCCCGAGATCCCCTTGCATGTGGCTTTTGCTGCCCAGTCCCCCACCTTAGAAGCGGTCGTGATCCATTGCTTGCGCCTTAGCCAGTGCCGTCTACGGGTGCTGCCGTTTTTTCTCTTTCCAGGCGGTCTGCTGCGCGCCCTACAAGAACAGGCTCAGCGATTACAGCGGGAATGGCCTCTGCTCCAAATCCAGGTGGAGCCACCCCTCTGGCGCGATCCTCAACTGCTGCAGGCCATTGTTGAGACGGTGCGGACGGCCTGTTCTCGCTAGATGGGCTGGTCAAAGCCGTCTTGCTTAAGCAAGATGGATCTTTCCAAGAGGCTGTTGGGAGACAGGATGGGCAAAGTGTATCTGGTGGGGGCAGGACCTGGGGATCCGGGACTGCTGACGGTGAAGGGCAAGGCCCTGCTCGCCCATGCGGACGTGGTCATCTACGATGCCCTGGTGGGATCCCCCATTTTGGATTTGATCCCGCCCACAGCAGAGCGGATCTACGCCGGCAAACACTGCGGCGCCCACACCCTTCCTCAGGAACAGATCACCGCCTTGCTGATCGAGAAAGCCCAGACGGCAGCCGTGGTGGTGCGCCTCAAGGGCGGGGATCCCTTCATGTTTGGGCGGGGGGGAGAGGAGATGCTGGCCCTGGTGCAGGCCGGGATCCCGGTGGAGGTGGTGCCGGGAATTACAGCGGGCATGGCCGCCAGCGCCTATGCCGGGATCCCCCTCACCCATCGCGACCTCAGCTCCTCGGTTGCTTTTGTTACTGGCCACGAGGCGGCAGGCAAATACCGCCCCCAGGTCAATTGGCGTGCCCTAGCCGAGGCCGTAGAAACCTTGGTGATCTACATGGGCATGCACAACCTCGGCTACATCGCTGCCGAATTGTTAGCGGGAGGAAAAGATCCCGCTACCCCAGTCGCCTTGATCCGCTGGGGCACCACCCCGGAGCAAGAGATTCATCTGCTCCGTTTGGAGTCTCTGGCCGGTCAGCCCTCGCCTGCGGCGCCGCCCGCCATTGTCGTGGTGGGGGCGGTGGTCAATTTGGCCAGCCTGTTGCCCACCTTGTACCCCCTTGCCCCTTCAGAACCTCAATGAACGCCTTTTTTCGCAAGCTGAGCGCGCTCTTTGCCGCCTACTACGCCTACATGCTGGAGTACCGGGCGGAGCTGCTCCTGTGGGCCTTGGCCGGATCCCTGCCCTTGATCATGATGGGGCTCTGGAGCGAGGCGGCCCGTTCAGGAGATTTCTCGCTGTCTTCCCTAGAGTTCATCCGCTATTTCCTGGCCGTGTTCCTGGTGCGCCAGTTCAGCATCATCTGGGTAATCTGGGACTTTGAGCGGGAGGTGGTGGAGGGAAGACTCTCGCCCCTTCTGTTGCAGCCTCTGGATCCCGCTTGGCACCATGTGGCCAGCCACCTGATGGAACGCCTGGCCCGCCTCCCCTTTACCGTGGCTTTGATTGCCCTCTTTTTCCTGCTCTACCCCCGCGCTTTTTGGATCCCGTCTTGGCAACAAGTGGCGCTGGGATCCCTGGCCATTTTGTTGGCGTTTGCCCTGCGCTTTCTCATGCAGTACACCCTGGCGCTGCTGGCCTTTTGGGTGGAGCGAATATCGGCCTTGGAGCAATTCCACTTTTTGGTGTACCTATTTCTCTCAGGGGTGATCGCCCCTCTGGAGGTGTTTCCGCCGGCGGTGCGTCAGGCCTTGGCCTGGACGCCCTTTCCCTACTTGGTGCATTTTCCCGCCAGCCTCTGGGTGGGGATCCCGCAAGATATCCCGCGCGGTTTTGCCATGGGCCTGGCCTGGCTGGTTCTGTTTTGGCTGGTCAACCGCTGGCTGTGGCGCAAGGGTTTGCAACACTACTCCGGGATGGGAGCTTAGGCCCAGTCCGCCTGAGCCGGCAGCCAGACCGCTTCCGAAACTATCATGGGGCAAGGATCTATCTATAGTTGACTGCCAGTATCCCTGTCTAAACTTCAATCTTGCGGCAAGGGTTGAACACTGCCCTCAAGTCATCCCTCTGTTACGCCTCAACCATTCCTCAACAGCCTCTCCCCGGTCATCATGAAGCGCGTATTGGTCGTAGATGACGATCCCCTCTCCTTAAAGGTGCTGAGCCGCCACCTCACCCAGCACGGCTATCGGGTTTGTACAGGCGCTTCGGGTGTAGAAGGGTTGCGCCTGTTTGCCCAAGAGCAGCCGGATGTGGTGGTATCGGATGTGGTGATGCCGGAAATGGATGGCTTCGAGTTTTGCCGCCAACTGCGCCAACAGCGGGGCGGCGAACTCGTTCCTTTCATCTTCCTCTCCTCTCGCAGCGAGCTGGATGACCGCGTTCAGGGCTACGAGTGGGGAGCCGACGACTACATCATCAAGCCCTTCGAGCCGCTGGAGCTGGTGGCCAAGATCGAGGCGCAAATCGAACGAGCCCGCCGCACCCAGTTGGAGATTCTGCGCCTAATCCAGCAGCAGACCCAGGCCAAAGCTGAAGCTGCCCCCCGTCCCACCTTGGCAGATCTCCTCCTCACCCCTGCCGAAGAGCGGGTGTTCCGGGAAGTGATCCGCGGCCTCACCAACAAGCAAATTGGCGAGAAGCTGTTCATCAGTCCGCGTACCGTGCAGACCCACTTGACCAACATTCTCAGCAAGCTCTCTCTGGAAAATCGCTCCCAACTGGTGCGCTTTGCCTACGAACGGGGCTACATCCCCCGGGAAGAGTCGAGCGACAAAAAATAGGTTGGGAGAGAGGGATCCCTTCTAGGCTAGGTGGAGTCTTAAGACGGCAGGCGTTGCCTTGCGCACCCGGCAAGGAATCCGCTCCCTACCCAAGCGGACAAATGCCTCGTAGCGGTGGCAGCCCGAGAACCCGTAGTACTCTCCCTCCACTTCCAAAACCTCGATCGGCTCCTGCAGCCCGATTGCTTCGATGGAAGCCATCAGTGCCCGCACCTTCTCCGGATCCGTCTGCCGCGGCAAGGGGCGACGAATTTGGGCCAAGGGAATCTCGCGAATTTGCGCCATGGTGAATTCTCTCCCTAGGTAAGCTCCTTAATCATACTCGTTATGACTTTGCCCTAGCAAGGCTTGCAGAGGGGGTGGATTCTCAGGTCAGAGCATGGCAGGATAGCACCATCCCTCGCTGCCCTTTCGCTCAGGAGCCAACTTAGCCATGTGGCAACTCCTCCAGGCTTTATGGGGAAAGATCGCCGGCAAGGCTCCTCCCGTACCCCCTGCCGTCAGGACAGGCAAGGCCCCACAAACCTCCCCTGGCAAGAGGCCGCCGCAGTCATCTTTCACCTGCCCAGCAGAAGCCTCTCAGCCCACGCTGGAACCTTCCACTCCAGCGGTAGCCCGGCAGGGTGGGGAAGCGGCGGTGTTGATCGCTTCCCAGGAGAAATCCCCCGACTCTGAGACAGTAGAATCTCCCCTGGGCACCTCTACGGCCAAAAGCATCGGCAGCTTCTGGGCCATGGCCGATACAGGATCCCGGATTTCCCGCATTGCTTCCGCCACCGACAGTGGCCGCGCGGTCAGTTCTATTTCAAGAAAACGCGCGGGATTCCCCATCGTCTATACGGTGGGGAGGGATAGCGCCTAATATAACCTGCATGACCCAAGTCCTGACTGTCTTCTGCAAGCTCAAGGTATCTGCCTCGCAAGCCACAAAGCTGGATGCAACTTTGGATGCCTTTGCCCAGGCCTGTCAACCAAAACACGCCAGAGAAGATAACCAACGCTCTTCAGCTTCAGTCTCTGAGTGACCGCGAAATCCATGCACGGTTTGGGCTGTCCAGCAACTTGGCTGTGCAGGTATGTAGGTCCATCCCCCCGTATACGGGGGGTGTGGGGGCGGGGGATCCAGAAGCGTGTCAACCAACAGCGGCGCAACCAGACAGATCCGAAGCAAGCAGAACTTTGAGGTTATGCCTCAAAAGACTGTCTGGGGGCGTCTTGACAGCGCCTTTACGAGTTCATTTTGGGCTGCGTAAGAATCCCCTGGGTGGGAGTGTCAAACAAAAGCTCGGTAAGCAAATGCTCAAGCTTGCTTCCGGGGCAGCAGTAGAGACCTTTGGGCCCTGCCCGTCCAAGACCCTGTCTTAGGAGGCACTTGTGGCGGCCAGGGATCGTTGCACGATCCGAGACAAACGCGCCTTCCGACGGGCGGCTGTGTTTTTGTGGAGAACCCCTGTTTTGGCCGCTTTGTCGATGCGGCTAAAGGCAGCGCTCATCGCCGCTTGAATCTCCTGCAGGGTTTCCGGTTGGGGGTTGGCGGCGTAAGCAGAGGAGAGAGAAATGACTTTTTTCATCAGCGCGCGCACCATGGCTTTGGTAGCTTTGTTGCGCAGGCGATTTCGCTCCGCAATCTTGACGCGCTTGATGGCAGATTTGATGCGTGGCATGGTTGAAAGGGAAGCGACAGCGAGGATCTAGCATACCATTAGAGTCTGGAGCCCCACCAGTTCCTGCCTCTCCTACGACGGGATCCCCATGTTCCAAGATTGCAGCTCCCTCATCCAGTTCAACCCGCCTGCTTTTTCCTATGGAGTTGCCATTTGCGATGTGGATCGGGACGGGGCTTTTGAGCTGTTTGTGTGCGGCTTCGGCGGCCCGAATCGGGTTTTGAAGTGGAACGGCCAGGCGCTGGTGGATTTGGTGGACGATACTCTGGCCGATGCAGGGCGGATGGCCATTGGGGTGGCTGCCGGCGACTTCGACGGCGACGGGCAAGAAGAACTCTACGTCTTGAATACTGATACCTTCGGCGGGCGCAAGCGCTTTGGGGATCGCCTCTTCGACTGGCAGGGATCCCGTTGGGTGGATCTGTTCTCTCTGCCCCACAACCAAGATGCCCTCAACTTGACGGCAGGTCGCTCGGTGGCCTGCGTGGATCGCTTTGGCCAGGGGCGGTACGGGTTTTTCGTGGCCAACTATGGCGGCCCCATGCGCCTTTACGAGCTGTCCGCCGGCCAGATGATCGCCGATGTGGCGCCAGAGGCGGGGGTAACCCGGGTAACGGGAGGGCGGGGGCTGGTGGCCGTGCCCCTGGTTTCCCAGCGGATGGACATTTTTGCCGTCAACGAGCAGGGGCCCAACTTTTTGTTTCGCAACCGCGGGGATGGCACCTTTGAGGAAATTGCCGCCGAGGTGGGGTTGGCGGATCCCGGCGAGCACGGACGGGGGGTGGCAGCGGTGGATCTGGATGGGGACGGGCGGTTGGATCTGGTGTACGGCAACTGGGAAGGGCCGCATCGCCTCTGGATCCAAACTTCCAGCGGCGTCTTCAAAAATGTGGCCCCTCCCGAGCTGGCCAGGCCCTCCCGCATCCGCACGGTGATCGCTGCCGACTTCGACAACGACGGTTACCCAGAGCTGTTTTTTAACAACATCGGCGAGCCCAACCGGCTGTTTGGCTGGCGCTCCGGCTGCTGGCAGGCTATCGACATGGGAGATGCTGTCGAGCCGCAGGGACTGGGGACGGGAGCGGCGGTGGCGGATGTGGATGGGGACGGTTGCCTAGAGCTGCTCGTTGCCCACGGAGAATCGGGCGCCCAGCCCCTGAGCTTCTACCGTCCGCTGGCCCCTGGCAACAACTGGCTGAGAGTTCTGCCCCTCACCCGCCAGGGATCCCCAGCCCGCGGCGCCTTGGTACGCCTGGTTACCTCTACCCGCACGCAGATCCGACCCATCGACGCCGGCAGCGGCTACCTCTGCCAGATGGAGCCGGTGGCCCATTTTGGCCTGGGATCCGAGTCGGCAGTAGAAGCCATCCAGATCCAGTGGCCGGACGGCAAACAGGTGCAGGTGGCTCACCCACCGGTCAACCAGCTCCTGCGGATCCCCTATCCTGGTTAGCTCCCCTGAGAGGGGTTTTGTCTCTATCTACTCAGCCGAGCCCGAGATCCCTGCCCATTCCGGCTGTACAGGGCGCTGCCAGTGCTCCCACCAGGCGGTCGCAGGCTCGGGTGGGCCGCTGTCGCGGCTGCCGTTGGCATGGCCGAGGAGCGGCGGGGATGGGGGCTGCGCCGGCCAACTCACGGGGGTGGGGATCAGACAACTGGGGTAAGGAGGGCGCAAATCGCGGTAGTGGCTGCTGCGGATGGCCAGAATCTCCTGCTGGATGACCTCCAGGGGCTCGTCCAGCTTCAGCAGCACATGGCTGCACAAGCCCAGGCTGGCCTCAAATTCCGGGTGGACGACTTCCCTGGCCCCCAACTGATAGAGCTGTTCGATGTCCTCTTCATGGGTGGCCCGCACCACCACATCCAGGTGGGGCGCCAGTTCCAGCGCCCGTTTCAGGCAAAGGCGCATGCTCAGGCGATCCGGCAGGGCGATCACCAGGGCGCGGGCGCGGGGCAGGCCAGCTTTCTCCAGCACCGGGGCGCTGGCGGCATTGCCGTAGAGATAGGGGATCCCACGGGAGCGCAGGTGTTGGATGACCCGTTCCGACTGGTCGATCACCAAGACGGGATGGCGACGGGCTTCCAGGATGCGCACGATGTCCTGCCCCACCTGTCCATAGCCGCACACCACCACGTGATCCTGTTGGGGAGCGTCGGGGGACAGGGCGCGGGGCCGCTCGCTCGCTTCCAGCCAACGGGCAAAGAAAGGGATCCCTTGTAATTTTGCCAGCAGCCGCGGCGCGCCCCTGAGCAGAAGGGGAGTGACCAGCAGGGTAACGGCGGTGGTGCTGACGACGAGCAAATACAGTTGCCGCGACACCAGCCCCAGCGCTTGCCCTTCGCTGGCCAGGACAAAGGAGAACTCGCCGATCTGCGAGAGGCCCAGCCCCACCAACACCGCTGAGGGGAGCGGGTAGCCGAACAGACCGGCCAAAGGGGCCACCAGGCAAAACTTGCCCACCATCACCAGCCCCACTAACCCTAAGATTAAGGGCAGGTGGGCAGCGATAAAGCTGGGATCGATGAGCATGCCGATGGCGGCAAAAAAGAGGGCGGCAAACACATCCCGCAGCGGCTCCACATAGGCCAGGGTCTGGTCGGCGTATTCCACTTCTGAGATCATCAGCCCGGCCAGGAAGGCCCCGATCTCGCTGGAAATGCCCAGCCGCTCTGTCAACAGGGCAATCCCCACGCAGAGGCTGATCACCCCCAACAAAAACACCTCCTTGCTCTCCTGCTGCGCCAAAAGGCGCAGGAAAGCGGGCACCAGCCACGTCCCGCCCACCCCCCCCCCCCCACCAGGCCAATCTCCGCCAGCGCCTTGGCCAGGGATCCCGCCAGCTCCGGCAAAGGACAATCCAAAGCCGGCAACACCGCTAGCATCAGCCCCACCGCCAGATCCTGCACAATCAAGATCCCCAGCATGGCGTGAGCCTGGGGCGTGCCCATCTGGTTGGTCTCGGTGAGGCTTTTGAGCACCACCGCTGTGGAAGACAAAGAGAGCACTGCCCCCAGGAAGATCCCCTGCACCGGCGTCAGCCAGCCGCTGGCCACTGCCAGCGCCGCCGTGATCGCGATGGTCAGGCCGATCTGCAAAGCGCCGCCGCCAATGGCGATCCCCCGCACCTGGCGCAACTCTTTGAGGGAAAACTCCACTCCCAGGCTGAACAGCAAAAAGGTCACCCCAAACTGGGCCAGGGTTTCCACCTGCACCAACTCCTTGATCCACCCCAGCCCCGTTGGTCCCACCAGGATCCCTGCCAGCAGGTACCCAAGCAACACCGGCTGCCTCAGCAGCGCTGCCAGAAAACCACCCGCCGCCGCTGCCGCCAACACTGTCACGATGTCCAGAATCAGGCGAAAGTCTTCCTGCACAGAGACACCCCACCAGGAGTATGAACTTTTGTAGCCAATCCTGAGGATTCTTCCACGATAATGCTTTCTTCGGCCCTGCGGACAGAGTGGAAGGCTGGGCCCAACCCAAAGCGCTGCAAACCGGCTCCCGCAGGGGATCCCGCCTCATTCAGGCTGGGTTCTTGGCCAGCCAAAGGGAGGATCAGTGGAAATTTTCGTTAAAAGTTGGTGGCAATACCTCAAAACCGTAGCTTATAATACAAAATGTAGAAAGAAATCGTTCATCCTCTCGCCTGCTGTTTGGCTTATCGTGGAGCAAGACGGCAGCCGGAGGACGGAAGTAGGGAGCTATCCCGAAGGAACGCGCCTCAACCCTTGGGACTGTCCACGGGACATCTCGGGTCACTCCTCAGGAAGTGAAGTGGATACAGACTATATACGTTTGGAGGCGAAGATCATGGAACTCTCTTACCGTGGCGTTGGTTACACCCACTCGCCGGCGACGGTGACTGTTTCTCCGGGCAAAGTGGGGGGTCGCTATCGGGGGCTGGACTGGCGATTTCGCCACCTGAGCAAGCCGGTGGTTTTGCCCACCAAGCTTGACCTGCTCTATCGGGGCGCGGCCTATCGTTCCGAAGCTGCTGCAGCGCCGGCTCAAACCGTTCAGACAGCCGAGGCACCTGCTCCTGGCCGTTCTCACGTTCTGGATGAGCTGGCTCGCCGCCTGATGATGGGCCACCAACGGGCGATTCGGGTTCGTCAGCAAGCCATGTTGGTGCGTGGCACGGAGCGGGTTGGCCTGCAGGCCAATGTGCGCAACTTCTGGAACCGCATCCAAGGAAAGGTGCATCCCACCTTCCGTCTCACCTATGACCGCAGCCGGGTCAGCATGAGCTAGTTTGCTTTGCCCACCCCAGTTCATCTTCTGGTATGGCGGGAGAGGGATCCCTTTGGATCTGGATGGGGGGTCAGGGGAGGGGAAAAGGCGCGGCTACTTCATCGAATTCAGGTGACGGAGGGCGAGTGCCGAGAGAGCGCCGAGAGCAATTGACACTCCCTCCGCCGGAAGGCGGGGGATGCTTAACGTAGTTCACAAACGGGCTCGTAAAGGCGCTGCCAAAGCGCCTCTAGCTAGACAGTTCCTTGAGGCAAGGCCCCAAGGTTCTGCTGACTTTTCTGATCGCGTCAGGGGGCAGAGTCCTTGCAGGTTGGCTGAGACGTTGGCATCTCCCAGACGCTGGCCACCGGTCGAGTTTTTCATCGTGATGAGGTGCTTGCCTGGGAACGGCACGCCTCGGTAACAACGATACCATTATGAGCAACTCAAGTTGCCTACGGGCTTTTCCGCCCCGCCCTAAAGTACGAGGCTACCGAGCTATCCTTTTGTGTTTGCAGGTTGGCCAGCGGTTGCGGGGTCACTCTTGCACGTGGGCGGGAAGGGGATGCGAGCTCCAACGCTGCCCCCCGCGTTAGTGGGCCGTAGGCCTATGTTATTTGAGGCTGCCCTTATCAACCAGCCCAGGGATCCGCGGCTGGCTTGCCGGCTACAGGATTTCCCAAAGCCCCCGGCTACCGCTTCGCGGAAGCAAGCTATAGCCATGGGGTAGTTTACTGTATTGGATGGGTTGGTTCTGTATGCGTTCATTTTGGGCTATTGTCGTTGCGGAGGAAGCCTGGCCATGAGTCAGCATTTGCCGGAACCCACTGCCCCGGAGGAGGATCCCAGCCTGTTGATGGGCCGGCTGCAGCGCAAAGAGGGGGGGTGGCTGGATTGGGCAAAGGCCTGCCAAAGCTTGCAACGACAGAAAATGACTCCCCAGGCCATCTTCGAGGCGACCGGGTTTGAGCCCGCCCACCAAAACCAGATCGTTGTCGCCGCCCAGGTTTACGAAGGAATGGCGAAAGCAGGAGCCAGCTCAGCCGTTTTGGAGCACTTTGCCCACAAAGGCAGCGATATTCTCTACGAGTTGCGCATCCTCTCGCCTCAGGATCGCGTCCGGGTGGCGGAGCTGGTTGTCAGCCGCAACCTGGGTGCCGATGAGGCCCACGAGATCGCCCGGGCTGTGAAAAACTATGCCCAACTGCGGCAGCTCCCGGAAGGGTTCACGGATCACCCCGGCGATGCGGTGGCTTACCAAGCCTGGAAAACTGCCCAGGAAACCCGCGATCTCCAGGAGCGAACCCGGGCCATTGGCCGCGCCTTTCAGTATGCCCACAGCGAAACAGCCCGCCAACAGGTTGAGCGGCTCTTGTCGACGTTGGCTCCCGGCTCTCAACCCCAGCGCAAGCCGTTGCCCAGGCTTTCGGTGTTTCGCCCGGAAGAGGATCTGCCCCGTCTGCTGCCGGTGGCCGGATCCCTGCCTCTTTCTACCGCCACCTGGGAGCAGATCCCTGCCGTTGAGCCTCAAGGCCTTTTTGGTTGGGTCACCAGCGTGGCTGGGCAGACGTGGATGGCCTTGCCCGCTTGGCCGGCCATTCAAAGGGCCGCCGACCCAGTCGCCCTGCAGGTGGACAATGGTTTGCTGGGATCCCTGTTGGGCTGGCCGGTGGCCCCTGAAGAAGAACAGGATCCGATTTTGCTGGTAGCGGATCGCGCCGTTCGCACCTGGGAAGGGAGGGCAGGGGTTTTCCTGGTGGATCGAGGGGGAGCTGTGGCGGTGGAGTGGATAGAGGATTCGCCCCCCTCTCCCCTGCTGGGCCAAGTGCTGATGGCGGTGCGTCCCCCCCGCATCTTCGACGAGGAGTTGGCGCAGGATCCCTGGCAAATAGAGGAGTAACTCCGGCCAGCCAGACGCACCGCCGCAAGCCCCCGGCCAGGAGCAGGTGGCAAAGCGGCTTCTGGCTTTGCTTCCCAACTGCTCTCTTATGCCGGCATAAGGGTTGGGGGCGGGAGAACCAATCCTCACAGTTGTGGAGGCCGTCTCTCAAGAACCGGTGTAGAGCCACAGGGGCAGGCCTGAGGTGCTTACCTCAAATTGCAGACGCGCCAATGCCTCTGCCGCCGGTAGCAAGCGGGCCCAACCCCTGCGCCGTGGGAGCAGATCGCAGAACTTCGCATCGGGCGGCAACCCTGACAGCTCCGCGGCCCAGAGGCGGGCATCCTCTTCTGTGCCCAGGCGATCCACCACGCCCAGGTGCAGAGCTTGTTCGCCGCTGAAAATGCGGCCATCGGCAAAGGTTTTGACCACATTCACGCTTAGCCGGCGAGCGGCAGCAACGGTTTGCACAAATTGGCCGTAGGTGATGTCGATCAACTCTTGGAGGATGTTGCGCTCTTCTGGGGTCAGCTCGCGGTCAAAGGAAAGGATATCCTTGTAGGGGCCGGACTTGATGACCTTAAAGGAAATCCCTATCTTGTCCAGCAGCCGTTCGAGATTGTTGCCGCGGATAATGACGCCGATGCTGCCGGTGATGGTGCCGGGGTTGCTGACAATTTTCTCGGCTCCCATGGCAATGTAAACCCCTCCAGAGGCAGCGATGTTGCCAAAGCTGGCCACAATGCGCGTGCCCTTGCGTTCCCGCAGACGCGAGAGGGCATTGTAGATTTCCTGGGAGTCTGCCACTGTCCCACCGGGGCTGTCGATGCGCAACACCACGGCAGGGATCTGTCTTTCTTCCACCTCTTGCAAGGCTTTGAGAACCCGCTCTCGGGTTCTGCCATCGATCACCCCTGTTACCTCAATGCGGCCAATTTGCTGACGCCAGCCCCCCAAGAACCATCGCTTCAGCATAGGAAAACGGCACGAAAATAAGCCTCTACCCTCGTATCATGAAGGCCGTCTGGGGGCGCGGTCAACCAAGCAGCTCAGACATTGCCGTACACCGGGATCGCCGCCCCTCTCAGATCCCGCGCCGCTTCCGAGACCAAAAAGGCGATCACCTGCCCGATCGACTCGGGCTTTACCCACAGCTCCGCCTGCTCGGAGCCCATGGCAGCCCGGTTGGCCGGCGTGTCGATGATGCTGGGCAGGATGACGTTGGCGGTGATGTCGGTGCCTTTGGTTTCGGCGGCAATGGTGCGGGTCAGGGCCACCACCCCCGCTTT
This sequence comes from Synechococcus sp. W60.3, assembly GCF_047502615.1. Lineage (NCBI taxonomy): Bacteria > Bacillati > Cyanobacteriota > Cyanophyceae > Synechococcales > Synechococcaceae > Synechococcus > Synechococcus sp. W60.3. The sequence continues at coordinate 42,850 of NZ_JANSHJ010000012.1, forward strand.
GGAAGCACAGTAGGCGGCCAGTTGGGATCCCGGCTCTACCGCCCCTCGGGAGGCCACCGTCACGATCCGTCCATAACCCTGTTGCCACATCTTGCGCAGGCTGTGCTTACAGGCCAGGAAGGTGGTGGTGAGGTTGAGGTCAAAATCGCGCCGCCAATCTTCTAGGCTGTACTCGTGAGTGGGGCCCATGGCAAAGCCGCCCACCAGGTGCACCAAACCATCGACGCGGGGCAGATCGTCGATGAGCCGTGCCACAGCGGCTTCGTTCAGCAAATCCACCTGCACAAAGCGCACCTGATCCAGGCTATTGGCCGGCAGGCGCTGCCGCAAAACAGCCAACTCCTCCTCTTGGCGGTAGGTCAAGGTCAACTCTGCCCCTGTGTCCAGGAGCACGGGGGTTACTCCCAACCCGAGCCCACCGGTACCGCCAGTTACAAGGATCTGTCTGCCTTGGTTGTTGAGCATAGGTTGTTTTGGGGTCTGGTGAAAAACCCTTGAGGACTTCCTCTCACCCTACCGCGGTTTTCCCTCGCCGGAAACGGCAGCCATCCTAGGTGTCTGCTCCAGCAGCAGATCGCTCAGGGCCAGCCAATCGGGCAGATCCAGCTCTTCGGCACGGGCCGTGGGGCTGAGGCGGAGCTGAGCCAGAGCGGCGGCCACGGTTTGGCGATCCACGAGGCCTCCCAGAGCATTGACAAGTTGCTTGCGGCGGGCGGAGAAGCCCTGGCAAACCAGTTGGGAGAACCAGCGGGGATCGCGGGCGGGGGTGGGGGCGGGGCGGGGAGTGAGGCGAACCACTGCCGATTCCACTTGGGGAGGAGGCCGGAAGGCGCTGGGGGGCACGCGGCAGATGAGCTCGCACTCGGCCAAGTAGCGCACCCGTACACTCAGAGCGCCGTAGGCTTTGCTGCCAGGGCCGGCCTGCAGGCGCTCGGCCAGCTCTTTTTGCACCATCAAGACGATGCGCTCAAACTGCCTCACCGGCTGGGCCGGGGATCCCAACACTTTCTCCAAAATTGGGCCAGTGAGGTTATAGGGGATATTGGCCACCAGCAGGCGGGGCTGAGGCGGCAGCGGCAGGCGAAGAAAATCTCCTTCCACCAAGTGAAAGCGGGGTTGGTCGGCGAAGCGCTTTTGCAGCAGCCGACACAGATCCCGATCGATCTCTACCGCCACCACATGTACGCCCTGGGCCAGCAACCGCTGCGTCAACTGCCCGGTGCCGGGGCCGATCTCCAGAACCCACGCAGGATCCCTCTGAGGAGGCGGCAACTGGGCGGCCCGCACAATCGCCTCATGAACCGCGGGATCCTTAAGCCAATGCTGGCCAAACCGTTTGCGGGGATAGGGCATCGGTGGATCAGCACTGGGCCGGATAGGGCATTAGGTTGGGATTCGTAGCCTCTGGGGGGCCTTCTTGAGCTGGGCTCGCCTCCCCCCCTGGGAGCGGCTGGCGGTAGAGGGGCACGGTAAAAGTGACGGTGGATCCCAGCCCTTCGCCCAGGCTATAGAAGTTGATCTCTCCCCCCATTGCCTCCACCAGCCGTTGGCTGATGGCTAGGCCCAAGCCGGTGCCGCCGTACTGGCGGGTGGTGGAGCCATCCACCTGGGTGAAGGCCTGAAACAGCTTCTGCTGCTTTTCCAGCGACACGCCGATCCCGGTATCGATGACGCGGATGCGGGCCATCCCCGGGTCGCCGGGAAGGAGGTCGGCTCGTACCGTCACCGAGCCTTTGGGGGTGAACTTGATGGCATTGCCCACCAGATTGAGCATCACCTGCAGCAGGCGTTGGTAATCTCCGTACAGCCAAATCCGATCCGGCGTGGGGGGCAGGTGGAAGCTAAGTTGCAATCCCTTCTGTTTGGCCTGCAGGCCGGTTTTGGCCTCCACATCCTTGAACAAGGCGCGCAGGTCGCAGGGCTCAAACTGCAACTGCATTTTGCCCGCCTCGATCTTGGCGATGTCCAGCACGTCGTTGATCAAGGCCAACAGGTGCAGGGCCGAGCGGTAGGCCTCCTGCAAAAAGTCCAGCTCCTCTTCTCGGCTTTCGGCCATCCCGTCCAGCACCAGCCTAATAAAGCCGATGATCCCGTTGAGAGGGGTGCGCAGCTCATGGGAAGTATTGGCCAAGAATTGACTTTTCAGTTGGTTGGCCGATTCTGCTTGGGCGCGGGCCTGCTCCAGCTCTTTGTTTTTCTGGCGCAGTGTCTGGTTGGCCAACTGCAGGCGAGTGGCCAGTTGGCGACTTTGATTCAGCAAAATGGCGTGGGCAATGGCGGTGCCCAGGTAGGTGGCGATGCTCTGCAGCACCTGAAGGTGGCCGGCCTGCCAGAGGGGGGCTTCGTTGGGGGGCAACACTTCCAGCCAGAGCAGGCTGTTGGCATAGCCCCGGTAAGACATGGCGATGGCCAGATGGCGTCCCATCACCACCGGCTCTTCTTGACGAAGGGCTTGCAGCAGAGGCGGGTGATCCGCCAGACGCAAGGTCTGGTTCAACAGCGAGGGATCCCCCGGGTTGCGGCGGTACTCAGCATTGACTGTGAGGGAGTCCTGCCCCATTTCGTAGAGGGCCAGCAGGCAGCGATCCGCCCCGAACAACTGGCCCAACTGCTCCACCGTCTGCTGGCACAGCTCGCGGATGCCGAGGGAGTGGCCGATGTTGCGCAGCAACTGCGCCGTGATCCCCGGCACCGGCTCGGTCAGGAGGGGATGGCGCTGGGCAGGGGGGCTGCCGGCTCCGCCGGCCAAGTTGAAAGGCGTCGCCCCCAACACCTTGCCCACTACCGACACGGCCACCACCTCCCCCTCCATGTCCCGCACCGGGTTGAGGCAAAGATGCAAGTGCAACTTGTAGCGGGGAGAAATCACCTGACACTGATGCTGCAAGGGATCCCCGCTCGCAAACACCTGCCTGAGCTTGGCTTCGTACTCCTCCGCATTGGCCACCTCCCAGCTTTGCTGTCCGCTCAGGATCTGCTGCGGGTAGATGGCGTAGTTCTCAGCACCCTCCCAATAAAAACTCCAGAAACGCTGCTGGCGATCCTGGGTGTAGAAAATCAGATCCGGTTGGAGGACGCCCATTGGGGGAGAGGCCATCATTGCGTCGGGAAAACAAAGCTCTTCGGCCTGAAGCCTCAGGTTTTCGCAGAGGAAGCTGGGCTGGAGTCCTTGTTGAGGCGGGCGAAGAGCATCCGGCCCGCCGAGGTTTGAATGGCGCTGGTCACCACAACCGAGCGAGTCTTGCCCAGAGAGCGCTGTCCCTCTTCCACCACCACCATCGTGCCATCCTCCAGATAGCCAACCCCCTGGCCCGGCTCCTTCCCTTCGCGGGTGATCTTGATATCGAAGCTGTCGCCGGCAATGTAGATGGGCCGCAAGGCTTCGGCCAGCTCGTTCACGTTGAGCACCTTGATCCCCTGCAGTGTGGCCACCTTCTTCAGGTTGTAATCGGTGGTCACCAGCGTTCCCCCCACATTCTGGGCCAGGCGCACCAGCTTCTCGTCCACGGTGGCCAGATCCGGGTAGTTGGCTTCGTGAATCACAAAGCGGTCGGGATAGGCCTGGCGCAGGGCTTGCAGCGTAACCACCCCTCTGCGGCCTCGCTCCCGTTTTTGCGGATCGGCTTTGTCGGCGATGGTTTGCAGCTCCGCGATAACAAAGCGAGGGATCACCAGCGTTCCCTCCAAAAAGCCTGTCTCGATCAACTGGGCCACGCGCCCGTCGATGATGGAGCTGGTGTCCAAAACCTTGGGGCTGGCCGCCACCACACTGCCCTCTGCGGCCGCCTGCAGGGCGTAGTTGGGGTTGAACAGGCGCAAGAGCGCAGGGCCATGGGTATCGGCCAAACTCACCCCCAAGTAGGCAAAGGACAAGCTAAAAAAGACGGAGGCCAGCGGCTCGATAAAGCTATTGAGCTGCTGAGGCAGGGGCAACAAATAGACAGGAGCCATGGCCAAGTTGGCAATCACCAGGCCGATCACCAACCCCACCGAGCGGCTGATCAACACATCCGGCGGCAGCGAGCGTACATTGGCCTCGAAGCGGCGGTAGCCCCAGCGCACCAAGGATCCAAAAGCCAAACCCGCTAGGACACCAAAGCCGCTGGTAACCACGCGCGCCCCCTCCACATTGGCCCCCTGAATGGCGGCAGGAGGGAGCAGATCCAGGCCGTAGAATCCAAGACCCGCCCCGGCCAACATGAAGATCACAATCAGTAAGACATCTAACATGGCGAAGAAAGCGCCCCTGCTCAGAATAGGCTTGGGTCTGCTGCTCGCAACAGGCAAATCTGAGTCCTATTCTAGTCTTCTGGCTGAAGAGAGGGATCTCATCCCCCACCCCGAAAGAAGGAGACTATGCTGAAGAAGGGCGATCCCTCCCTGGCTTGAGGGGTCTGGCGAGAAATCGCTACAATCAACATCTCGACATCCCAGGCAAGGTCTCAGCAGAGCTGGAAGCAACTATGGCACAAGCACTGGAACTAACGGCCGAAAATGTGGAAAAAGTCCTCAACGAGCTGCGCCCCTACCTGCAAGCCGATGGCGGCAACGTAGAGCTGGTGGAAATCGACGGCCCGGTGGTGAAGCTGCGCCTACAGGGGGCCTGTGGCGCCTGCCCCAGCTCCACCCTGACCTTAAAAATGGGCATCGAGCGCAAGTTGCGGGAGAGCATTCCCGACATCCTGGAAGTAGAACAAGTGTTCTGAGGGCTCTGCCGCTTCTGGTCTGTTATCTTGGTTCCTTAAGGCGGCAGGTGCAGCCGTCGCTGTGGCTCTCTGCCTCTTGCTCTTTTTTTCCTTCTCTCCTTCAAGCCAGCCCATGCCTGTTCTCCTCTCCATCGCCATTCTCGCCCTGCTGATCCTGGTGCATGAGGCGGGACACTTCGCCGCAGCCAAACTCCAAGGGATCCACGTCAACCGCTTTTCGCTGGGATTTGGCCCGGTGCTGTGGCGCTACCAGGGCAAGGAGACGGAGTACGCCATTCGCGCCCTGCCGTTGGGGGGCTACGTGGGCTTTCCCGACGATGACGAGCGCTCTCCCTACCCGCCCGACGACCCGGATCTGCTGAAGAATCGCCCTGTCGCGGATCGCCTGGTGGTGATGAGCGCGGGGGTGATGGCCAACCTGGCCTTCGCCTATCTGGTGCTGGTGCTGATGTTTGCCACGCTGGGGATCCCATCGGTGACGCGCATCCATCCCGGCATTCTCATCGCCCAGGTGATGCCGGATAGCCCGGCGGAGCGGGCCGGCTTGCAGGCGGAAGATGTGGTGTTGCGGGCAGCCGACCACGATTACAGCACGGTTGCCGACGAGGCCTCGGCCTTGGCAGCTCTCAATGATTTTCAGGCGTTGATCCGCCGCAGTCAAAACCGGCCCGTCCCCCTGCAGGTGCAGCGAGGGGAGGGGGATCCCATTCTGGAGATCACGGTGACTCCCGAGATGCGGGGAGAGGTGGTGGCCATTGGGGTCAACCTGGCCCCCAACCAAGAGGTGACACTGCGCCCGGCTCAGAGCCCGGCAGAGATCTTTGCCGAAGCCGGGAACGCCTACCAGCGCTTGGTGATGATGAACCTCAGTGGCCTGCAGCAGCTCCTGCAGAACTTCCAAAACACCGCCACCCAGGTATCCGGCCCGGTGGGGATTGTCAAGCTCGGCGCGGATCTGGCGCGGGACGATGCTGCCAGCTTGTTTAATTTCACCGCCTTGATCAGCATTAACCTGGCTATTCTCAACCTGTTGCCCCTGCCCGCCTTGGATGGGGGACACATCGCCTTTTTGATCTTGGAAGCGATCCGCGGCAAGCGGCTGCCCAAAGAACTGGAGGAACGGGTGATGCAGACGGGCTTGGTGCTGCTGCTGGGGCTGGGGGTAGTGCTGATCTTCAAGGACACCCTTGCCATCGTCACCGGGTCGGGCTAGTTGCAGATGAGCGGCAAGCGGGCTTTGCGCCAGCGGGCTTTGGAGATCCTGATCCGGCTGAAGCGCCATTACCCCAACTCTACCTGTGCCCTCCACTACGAAACGCCGCTGCAACTGCTGGTGGCCACCATTTTGTCTGCACAGTGCACCGACGAGCGAGTCAACCAAGTTACGCCGGAGCTGTTTTGCCGCTTTCCCGATGCCCAGGCGCTGGCGGCGGCGCCGCGGGAGGAGATCGAGGCCCTGATCCGTCCCACCGGCTTCTACCGCAACAAGGCTAAACACATCCAAGAGGCCTGCCGCAAGATCGTGACGGACTTCGGCGGCCAGGTGCCCCGCACCATGCCGGAGCTGCTCACTCTGCCGGGGGTGGCCCGCAAGACGGCCAATGTGGTCCTGGCCCATGCCTTTGGCATCAACGCTGGCGTGACTGTCGATACCCACGTCAAGCGCCTCAGCCGTCGCCTCGGCCTCACCGAGCACGAGGATCCCGTGCGCATCGAGCGGGATCTGATGCAGTTGTTGCCGCAAGCCGACTGGGAAAATTGGTCCATTCGCCTGATCGAGCATGGGCGGGCCATTTGCACCGCCCGCAAGCCCCTTTGCGAACAGTGTTTTCTGGCCGATCTCTGCCCCAGCGCCCCCCTCCCGGGGCCGGCGGAGAAAACGGACAGAGAAGCCGCAACAGCCTCCCAGACTTGAGCGCCTGGCATCCGGTTTTTCGGCTCCCCCTCGCCCTAGAATAGGCTGCATGGACGATCAAGCGACTAGACCGACCGCCGCGACCTCGCCTGTTCTCGTTATTGCCGGGCTGACGGGATCCGGGAAAACCCTGGCCATCCAGCAATTGGAACAACTGGGCTACACCGGCTTGGAAGGGATCCCGCCTGACCAGGCCGTTTATTTAATCGAGGCAATCCGGCCTCGCCACCCTGCTCTAGCGGTGAGCCTAAACCTCCACACCCCGGAATATCGGGAGCAGTTCCTTGCCTTTGACCGCTGGCGGCAAGCGCAAGGGATCCCTTTCCTCTTTCTGGAGGCTCGTCCCCTGGTATTGCTCAACCGTCTCAGCGCCCACCGCCGCCCCCACCCTCACCGCCCTGGCCTTGGCCTGTTGGAGGCCATTGAGCAGGAAGTGCGCGATCTGGCCCCCGTGCGGGAGCGCTGCACCCACCTCCTGGATACGTCTGAGCTGAACAGCCAGCAACTGCGGCAGCAATTACAAGCCCTGGTCCACGGGATCCCACAGCCGCTCAACCTGAGGCTGGTCAGCTTCGGCTTCAAGTACGGTGCCCCCCCCGATGCCAACTTGCTGTTCGACGTGCGCTTTTTGCCCAATCCCTTCTTTCAGCCCCATCTGCGCCACTTGACCGGCCAGGATCCGCCTCTGCAGGAGTTCCTCTTTGCGGATCCAGTTACCCAATCCACCTACCGGCAGATCTTTTCTCTGGTGCAGGCGTTCTGGCCCCACTACCGAGCAGAACGACGGCCTCACCTGACCGTGGCCATCGGCTGCACCGGCGGGCAACACCGCTCTGTGGCTCTGGTGGAGCGCCTGGCTGAAGATCTGCGGCCCTGGGCTGTCCCCACCGACAACCCTGCCCTGCCTGCCCTGAACATCCAGGTGCAGCACCGCCATTTGCTGGATTCGCAGCGGGAGCTGGAGGCCCGCTTTGGCCCGCCACCCCCTGCCGCTGGCGTAGAACAGCAACAGGTTAGGATCCCTTTGGCCGGCGTTCCTGCACCTCCCCATGACTAAGCCCGCGCCCAGCAACAAGTCCACTGTGTGGGGGCCTCGCCGTCGCCAGGCCACTTGGCCGGGAAATGGCTGGAAATGGCTCTTCCCTGGTCTGGCGGTCAAGCGCTGGCTCACCCTAGCCGTGGGGGGCGTGCTGCTGATGGTGCTGGGCATCGCCATCTGGACAGAGCTGACCCCCATCTTTCGCCTCAAGCGATTAATCGACATCACCCTGCGCCTGATCACCACCTGGATCCCCAACAACATCAGCGGCCCCTTGGTGACCGGGATCGGCTTGGTGATGGTGGTGCTGGGCTTTCGCAGCGCCATGCGCTCCATCGAAGATGTGCTGATCCCAGAAGGAGACGAGGCGCTGGTGGATAAGCTCCTGTCGCGGCGACGTCTGAGTCGTGGCCCTCGCATCGTGGTGCTGGGGGGCGGCACCGGCCTTTCCAACCTGCTGCGGGGGTTGAAGCACTACAGCTCCAACATCACCGCCATTGTCACCGTGGCCGATGACGGCGGCTCCTCAGGGCGCTTGCGGCGGGAGATCGGCGTGTTGCCCCCTGGAGATATCCGCAACTGTCTCACCGCCTTGGCCAACGAAGAAAAGCTGCTCACGGAGCTGTTTCAATACCGCTTCCAGGCTGGGGAAGGTCTGAGCGGGCACAGCTTCGGCAACCTGTTCATCACCGCCCTCACCGCCGTAACCGGGGGCGACCTGATTCGGGCCATCACCGCCACCTCGCAGGTCTTGGCCATTCAGGGACGGGTGCTGCCGGCCACCCTGGCGGACGTCACCCTCTGGGCGGAGTTGAGCGATGGCCGCCGCGTGGTGGGCGAGTCCAACATCGCTAAAGCCAGGGGGCGCATTTGCCGCATTGGCTGCGACCCGCCCAACCCTCCTGCCTTGCCCGAGGCGATCGAGGCCATCGAGGCGGCAGAGTTTGTGGTGCTGGGGCCGGGTAGCCTCTACACCAGCATCATCCCTAACCTGTTGATCCCGGAGATTGTGGAAGCTCTGGCCAAGAACATGGCGCCCCACATCTACGTGTGCAACATTATGACCGAGCCAGGGGAAACCGACGGCTACACCGTTGGGGATCACGTCATGGCCCTGGATCGGGTGGCGGGCGTGCGCTTGTTCGATGGTGTCCTGGTACAGCGGGAGCCCCCTTCTCTCCGCGCCTTGGAGCATTACCGCCGCAATGGCTCTGAGTTTGTGGTGCTGGATCCGGATAAGCTGGCCTACCTAGGTTGCCGGGCAGTTCTGGCCAACGTCATGCAAGAGGATCCTGAGACCGGCTTGGTGCGTCACAACCCTGAGCGCCTAGCGGCGATGCTGATGCGCTGGTTTGACAGACACCGCTAAACCACCCCACGGCCCCACCTTGCTAAGGGCTAGCTGTAGCCGGTAGATCCTTGCGGCTAAGTCGTGCACAAGAGGAGTTTCCATCCCCTTGCGGGAAGGGGTAGGGGAAAAAGCCTGATTAAAGCTGGAAGTCTTTTGGAAAGTAGGCCAGGATCGAGTTGAGGGATCCCAAGTGACGGCGCAGCGTTCCCGGAAAATCCCGGCAAGCTGTTAGCTTTGGAGGTTGTGCGCCAATGGTAAAGTTGTTCTCGTCTCTTTTTAAGAGGACTTCTGACTCCTTGGCTGGGATCCCGGCTGCCGAGTTGGGCGCTCCTCAGTCCTGTGCCGGCGATAGTGGCATGGATCCCTGGGCTGGCCAACGGGAGCGGATGGTGAGGGAGCAGATCTTGCAGCGAGGGATCCGCGATCCCCGGGTGCTGGAGGCAATGCGCAAGGTGCCGCGCCACCTTTTCGTTCCCCCGGAGCTGCGGGAGCGCGCCTACAGGGATTGCCCGCTGCCCATTGGCTACGGCCAGACGATTTCTCAGCCCTATATTGTCGCCTTTATGACTGAGGCGGCCCGCCTCACCCCTGAGTCGGTGGTGCTGGAAATCGGCACCGGATCCGGCTATCAGGCGGCCATTTTGGCCGAGCTGGCCCGGCAAGTATATAGCCTGGAGCGGCTGGCTCCCTTGGCCGCCCGCGCTCAGCAAACCCTGGCCTCCTTGGGCTACCGCAACGTGGAGGTGCGCCAGGGAGATGGCTATCAGGGTTGGCCGGAACACGCCCCCTACGACGCCATCGTGGTGACGGCAGCCCCCCCAACCCTGCCGACGCTGCTGCTGGATCAACTGGCGGTGGGAGGTACCCTGGTGGTGCCGGTGGGCGAAAGCCAGGGATTCCAATCCTTGCTGATCCTCCACAAAACCCCGGAGGGGGTGGTGCAAAAGGGGGCCTTCCCAGTGCAATTTGTGCCCATGGTTTAGTCTTCTGCGGCCTGCCAGAGCTGGCGGCGAATTTGCAGCGCCAACTGAGGGTGGTCGGTGATCAGCCCCCGCACCGGCGGCTCCTCCCCAGACGGGCGCAAACAGAAGGCCATGATCTCCGGATCGTTGACCGTCCAGACGTAGAGCGGGATCCTGGCTTGGGCCGCCGCCGCCAAAAACGGCAGGTCCAGCCAAGAGTAATGGGGGGCGAGAAAATCCGCTCCCACCTCGCGGCAGTAGGTCAAGAGGGATCCCTTCTCTCCCTCCGGCTGCGCCTCCACCAACAGGCCAACCTGGGGGGCAGCCCCTCCCAGAAGGGCTTTCACCCGTTGCGCCACCTGGGGCAAAAAAGAGGTGATCACACACTCTGCAGGGGTCAAGAGCTTGCCGATGAGGGCGAGGATCTGTTCTTCGTAGCCCGCCTCTTTCAGCTCGATATCGAGGGCAATCCTGCCCCTGACGTGGAGCAGCGCTTCTTCCAAGCTGGGGATCGTGGGCTTGCGGGCGCGGATCTCCGCCCAAGTGAGCGCCGCCAGCGGCTGCCCCTCCAGCTCGGCATCGTGAAAAACCAGCGGGATCCCGTCGCGGCTGCGGCGCACGTCCAGCTCGATCCCGTCGGCCCCGCCTTCGATGGCCGCCGCAAAAGCGGCCAGGGTATTCTCCTCGGCGTGGGTGTGATCCCCGCGGTGGGCGACAATCCGGGTGGGAAAGCGATAGTCTGGAGGAGTTGAAATAATCTCTCTAGCCATGGACACAGCTGCAATTGCCGCCTTCAAAGAGCGCATCAAGCGCATTCGCGAGCGCCGGCCCACCTTGGTCAAGCTTTTGGAAAAGCCAGACCTGGGCAGCTTGCGGGTCGATGTCAATCAAGCCTTGGAGGAGATCGACGAGCTGCTGCAGGAGTTCGAGCAGACCTTTGGCCCCCAGGACTAGCCAGCCTGGGCGAGCTCTTGCAGTTGGGCCAAGACCTCGGCACTGTGCCGAGAGGGGTTGACAATCGGGTCGATGGCCCGCAGGATCCCCTCAGGATCGATCAAAAAAGTGTTGCGCAGGGCCATCTCCCCCGTCCAGGAGCCGTAGGCGCGGCTAACCGTGCCCTCAGGATCCGAAAGCAGAGGAAATTGCAGCCCCTCTGCCGAGCAAAACCGTCGGTGCGAGTCCACCGAGTCGGCGCTCACGCCCACAATCTCCGCTCCCAGCGTCCGAAACTTGGGCAGATCCTGCTGGAAGCGGCGCGCCTCGATGGTACACCCGGCAGTGAAGTCGCGGGGATAGAAGTAGAGCACCACCCACTTGCCGCGAAAATCCGCCAGCCGCCGCACCTGGCCCGACTGATCCGGCAGCTCAAATTCCGGCGCCGGCGCCCCGATCTGCGGCAGGGGGGTGGTGCCCCACTGGGCCAAAGCGGGCTGAACCCCTGCCCAGCTCACCAGCAAAGCCGTAAACAACCCCACAAGGCCCAACCAGCGCCAGCTCCTGCCCCCTTCCTCGATAACCACTGCAACACCTCTCCAGCTTTCTAGCTCTAGTTTACATAACTTCACGGCAGCCACTTGCAGAGCAAAAGCTGGGGTGGGATCCCCAGCCAATGCCAAAGTTGAGAGGTGCGCTGGATGGGAGTGTAGCGCAGTTGGGCGTAGAGCTGCCGGGCGGCCAGATTGTCTTCCACCACGTGCAGATACAACTGGTGATAGCCCCAACCTTGCACCACTCCTTCGGCGCTGAGCAAAAGCTGCCGCGCGATCCCGCGCCGCCGCCAAGGGGGCAACACCGCCAAGTTGGCCAGATAGGGATACTTCCCATGGGCCATCGCCCACAAGGAGATCTCGGCAGTGGCCACCACCTCGCATCCCACCGCAGCCGCCAGGCAGCAGTAGTGCGGATCCCTGGCCGCCAGCTTGAGGCGCAAATCCTCGCGGATGCCCAACTTGTGAATCGGGTGGAGCCAGCGCTGCAGACCCAAGGGCGGGTAAAAGACCTGGGCGAGAACCTCCGCCACGGGCTCCAAATCACCTAGCGTGACGGGATAGACCACGAGGGAGGGCAACACAGAGGAAAACAGGGCGTTCAAGCATCTGTTGCAAGCGTCCTTGCCATTTTCGCAGAGAAGCGGCAAGCAGCTCGCAGCCAACAAGAAGTGGCGGCAACCCCACCGGCACCGCCACTGAACCGACAAAACTTGAGTGGAGGGGAAACCACCCACCCCCATGCACGTCACCTGCATCCAAACTTAGCTGTCTCTTCACTTATTCGATTGTTCTGAGCGATTGTTCTGAGCTCACCCCCCTCTGCTCAATTGACGGGGAGAGTAGAACAGCCACCTGACGAACCAACTTTTGAAGCTCTGCTCCCGAGGGTTGAAGTGCCAAAACCTGACCCGCTCTCGCACTGTGCCCTACAGCTCCCCAGCATAGCGAGCTGAGCCTTTGGCGCGATAGACATCATCGGTAATGGACTGGTAACCTACTTCAACCAGATCAGACTTGGCAGGCGTGAACACGCGGATAACTGCTCTAGCAATTTTCGAGAGAAAGGCAAGCATAAAAACCTCCTCCAAGCGAGCGTGAAACTATGAACTGGGCGAACCCAAAATTGCTAAAGCCCGCAGCCCTTGCTCTACTGAGCAGAGTCCTGATTCGCCAGAGTCTGCAGGGGGGAGCACCTGAACCCGACCGAGCATCGGTTTTCCACCTCTTCCTTGATCCTAAACGGAGACTCGAAATAGCAGGCCGGCATCCCTTAAACGGGTAAGACCGCTCGCCATCTTGCCATCTCACCAGAGGTAAACGACCCCTTATCGTTGCAGCGGCTGACCTCAACAGACCCGACCGCTATTTGATTTAGCTCCCATGTCCCTTCTTCGGAAGAAAACCTGTCGTAGGTGCCAGGTGCTCCTCTGGGCAAGACAACCGCTTGCTATAGAAACCTGCCGGCGCAACGGATCGGAAGTTTGCACGAGATTGGATCAAAACGTTGACCGACAGGAAGCTTTGAGCTTGGGCAGATTGCAGGCTGGTGTCTCGCCTTTGAGATGAAGCTGAGATATTATCCTCCTTGCTTGAATCACTACATTTCTAATCTAGCTTGGGTCAAATCCCTCTACAATGGCTGGCAACTGTTCTTAACAGTCTAGGTCATTTCTTTAATCGTTCTTCCCATATTTCTTCAACATAGGTCTCCAGTAGATCTTGCAGTCGGATCCTCTGCCCTTTTCCAGAAGAAAGGTCTACTTTTTAGAAACTTTCCAGAAAGCAGGGGGGCTGGATCCCCAGCTCAGCCGAGGATTTGACCGAGACCACTCGACCCGGCCTCGGTGGGCCTCCCCCTTCAGGCGGGTGTCGGGGAGAACTTCAATTCCGGGGCCGAGAGCGCAGGATCAGCAGGGAAAAGTAGGGGGGGCGATAGTCGGCCAATCCTTCTAGGGTGGGGAAGAGAGCTTGCTGGGGCCAACCGGCCCAAACCACCAAGCTGGCCTGCTGTAGCCAACCTCTTGCCGCTAGCCACTGCCAAACCTGAGGATAGACGGGGGCCACTTTCATCAGCACAACCACGTCGGCCCAGGTGCAGGCCTTCTCCAGCTCCGTCAGGGCAAAAAGAGCAGGCAAAATCGCCAATTTCTCGGAGCCGAGCGCCAAAGGGGATCCCAGAGCGGCAGCGGCGGCAAGAGGAGAGCACACCCCCGGTATGGCCTGGATGGGCAAGTCGGGGATCCGCTGCCGCAGGGCTTGGGACAGGTAGGCAAAGGTGCTGTAGAGGCCCACATCCCCTTCGCAGACAAAGGCCACATCTTCTCCCCGCTCCAGAGGCGGGGCCAGTTGCTCGGCAGCCGCTTGCCAGGCCGCCTGCAGCAGCTCGACTTGGGTAACAAAGGGCAGATGCAGCGGCAACAGGGTTTGTTCCGGTCGCAGCCAAGGGCGCACGATTTGGTAAGCTAGGCCCGGCTGGCCGGCGGCGTTCTGGGGGCAGGCCACCCACCTGACGGCGCCGAGGATGCGGGCTGCTTTGAGGGTGAGCCACTCGGGATCCCCGGCCCCGGCGCTAATGCCCCAAAAAGTCCCCAGGCCCATGGTGGAGCTTGTCCGCCAGCTCAGGAAGCTTGGCCGTCCGGCCCCTCAGGCCTTGCCTCGGCGGCGTCGGGGCGAGTGTCAGGCTCTGGACGTCCCCCACCTTCTGCGGCCAGATGATCGAGGGCCTCTTGGAGCGAGTTGCGCAAGGACAAAAACTTCTCTAGCCGCACCAGTTTCACCGTTTGGGTGATGCGGGGGTTGCTCACCACCTGAAAGATGCCCCCACGGCTCTGGGCCAGCTTGGCCAATTGCACCAGGGCACCGACGCCAGAGCTATCGATGAAGTCGATCCCCGTCAAATCCAGGATGAGATTGGGGGATCCCTCTTCTAGGTATTTGGTGACCACCTTAACGAAGACCGGCTCAGAAAAGGCATCCAGAAGGCCCGTCAGGTAAAAGACCTGGCAGTTCTCCAGCGCTTCGTGGCTGCCGCGCAAGCTGACCGTCAGAGACAGAGGTTCCGGAATGGCTTTTCTCCTTTTATTTATCTATCTCGACAGAGGGTTGAGGCCCGATCTCGGGCGTGGAGATAGCTTAGCATCCCTACTCCCTTGGCGAGACGGTATTTTTCCGCGGGCAGGGGATTGCGGCTGGGGGCAGGGATCCCTGCTTTTTGGCCCCTCGTGGCAAGGCGGGAGTCCTTGGGTAGGATGGGGGCAGTTTTTGATGTTCCCCAAGGAGGCCGGCCTGCGGGCCAGACAGGGCTTCTCAAGTGGGGTGGTTGGGATCCCTGAGGGGCGAGCGTTGGGAGAGGATCGGCAGGAGCAAGAGGGGCAGCGGCGACGCTTTTCCCTTCCCCCCGGCACCTGGATGGGGGCGGGGCTGGGTTTGGGCTTGACGGCTGCCGCTTTTGGGGCTGCCTGGGGAATCGGGGCCTACTTTCAAGATCGGGTGCTGCCCCAGGTGGAAGCTACCCTCTCGCAGGCGATGCGCCGGCAGGTGGAATTGGGGGAGGTAAGGTTTGTAGCCCCTTGGCAGGTGAGGCTAGGGGAAAGCCACATCGAACATCTGGCCAGCATCGGCTCCATCGACCTCAGCCCCGACTTCTGGACCTGGCTGCAGACGGGGGAGTGGGTGCTCAATATTACCCTGAATCAGCCGCAACTGCTGCTGATGGAGACGCTGGATCGCGGCTGGGCAGACGTGCAGTTTCAACTGCCAGAAGGCGAGGGATCCCTGCCCTTGCAGGGGCTGAACATCCGTTTGCAGGGGGGATCCCTGACGGCTATTCCCTTAGTGGGAGAGCGGCGCCGGTTTGAGCAGTTGCAGGGCCAGGCGCAGGTGTGGCTGAGTGCCCCGCCGGGGGAGGAGGGAGGGGGTCGGGCCAGTTTCCAGCTCTCGGCGGCGCTGCGCTCTCTGGAGGGGGAAGGGGGCTACCCCCTGCAGCTCCGGGGGGTGGCGGATTTCGCCCAGGCTTCTGGCTCGGTGACGCTGGCCGCTCGGCGCCTGCCTTTGGAGCTGCTGCCCAGCGTCTTGCCGGCGGCGCCCTTGACTGAGGTGGAAGGGGAAGCCAGTCTGGATCTGCAAGTCCTCTGGGGAGGAGAACGCCCTTGGGAGTTGACGGGGCAAGCCCAGGTTCAGCAGGCGCGGCTGGGGCTGGAGAGGTTGCCCCATCCTTTTGAAGAGGTGAAGGGCTCCGTTCGCTTTACCCTAGAGGAGCTGGAACTGCAGGGGGTGAGCGGTCGTTTTGGCCAGCTTGCTTTTGAAGATCTCAACGGCTCCATTGTCTTCGGCGACAAGGAGGGATTGGATCTGCAAGCCGCTATTGCCCCGGCCAGCCTGCAGCAGATCCAGGAGACTTTCAACGTTGAGCTGCCGGCGGAAGGGGTGGTGGCGGGATCCCTGAGGGTCACCGGGCCGCTGAATGGGCCGCAGATCCAAGGGCAGTTGCGAGGGATCTCGCCAGGGCGGGTGGATCGCCTGCCGGTGCCGGAATATGCTTTTGGCTTCCGCTTGGCCGATCAAACCTTGGCCTTTGAGGAAATCGACCTGAAGGCCGCCGGCGGGCGGATCCAGGGATCCGGACAACTGCAATGGGCTGCCGGCTTAGCAGGCCGGTTCGATCTCCAGGTCACCGGGGCCGATGTAGAGCAGGTGCTGGCTCTCTACGACCTCAACCTGCCGCGGCGGGGCGAGCTGGGGCCGGTAAGTGCCCAGGTGCAGGTGGCGCTGGCGGGATCCCGGCCCCAGGTGGAGGCCACCTGGACAACCCAAGGAGGAGAGATTGCCGGCAGAGGACAGCTGCAGATCTTGCCCGAGGCCGAGGGGTGGGCGGTACAGGTGCCGCAGGCGGTGTTGGAGCTGGGCGGGGGCCGGGCCCAGGTGGCGGGGCGGTGGGCGGGAGGGCAAGTCCAAGCCCAAGTGGCTCCCCAGGATCTGCCGCTGGCCTTTTTTAACCCGCAGTGGCCGGGATCCCTCTCTGGTGAGCTGATGGCGCAGGTGGACACAGGGGAGGCGGCGGAGGTGGGTTTCCTGGCGGCGTTGCGGGCGCAAGGGTCGCTAGCCCTGTCCCAGCCTTTGGGAGAGAGGGGAGTGCAATGGGTTGACGGCATCCGCGGCCAGGTAGCTTGGGAAGGATCTGGCTTGCGTATCCAGCAGGCAGAGATCTTGGCCGACACCGCCCGCTTGGCCAGAGTAGAGGGAGAGATCCCGGTGGATCCCCAGACGCTGCAGGTGGGATCCCTGGACCTGAGCTTTGCCGCTGACGGGATCCCCCTGGCGGAAGTGCCCGGCCTGCCGCCACTGCTGCAGGGGGTGCTGCAGGGATCCGGGCAGATCCGCGGCTCTCCGGACAACCTGCAGGTGGCTGGCGAGGCGCAGTTGCGCGGCTTGCAGGTGGGGGAGGTGGCCTTTGCCGACTTGGCCGGGCCCTTTAGCTGGTCTGCCCAGGGGACGGCGGTGGAGCTAGTGGGGGCGCGGGAGCGGCTGGCGCTGCAGTTGGATCCCCAGTTTCGGCCTGTGCAATTCCAGGTGCGGCGGGGCGAGGCGGAAGTGCGCGGCCAACGCCAGCAAGATGAACTGCAGGTGACGGCAAGCCAGTTGCCGCTGGCTTTGCTGGGAGGGTTGGCTGCCGGGCCCTGGGCTGGCCTGGGCGGAACCCTCAATGGGGAGGTGGCGCTTGACCTGGCCAGTGGCGCCGCTCGAGGTCGAGCTGCGGTCGAGGGGCTGCGGCTAGGCGATCTCGCGGTGCAGGGCCTCTCAGTGGATTTCGATTATCGCCCCAGCGACGACTCCCGCCCCGCTCGCCTGACCCTTGCCCAAGCCCAACTGGAGCTGTTCGAGAGCCTCTACACCGCCAGCGGCACTTTGGAGCTGCCGGCAACCTCTCTCCAGGCTGCTTTGGATCCCACCTCGGAAGTCCCCATTCCCCAAATCGACCTGCAGATCAGCACCCGTCAAGGCCGCTTGGAAGATATCGTCTCTACTTTCAAGTGGCGGGAGTGGAGCGATATCACCAGCCGCGGTTTTCGGCTGCCACCTTTGGGCCCTGCCGCTGTGTTAGAGACAGAGCCGGTCGGCCTGCCCGGCTATCCGCTGCTGCAACAACTGGAGTACTACGCCCAGATCCTGGCCGCCCACCTGGGGGCCCTGGCCAGCCGTATGGATCCCCGCATCCCGCCGCCCACCAGCCTGCAGGGGGAATTTCAGGCCAGCGTCAGCCTGGTCGGCAACCTCAACCGGCCCAGCGTCAGCTTTCAGCTCGAGGGCCAGAATTGGCAGGCCCAGGAGTTTAGCATCGAGAGCCTCACCGCCAGCGGCAGCCTGGTCGAAGGGGCGGTGGTGCTGCAGCCGCTGCTGTTGCGCAGTGGCGAACGCCAGGCCCTGTTCTCTGGCAAGGTGGGCCTGGAGGAACAGTCGGGATCCCTGCAAATCCAAGCATTTCCTCTGGCTTTGCTGGATCGCTTCCTGCCGGACGAGCTGGAGCTGCAGGGA
Organism: Synechococcus sp. W60.3; assembly: GCF_047502615.1. Classification (NCBI taxonomy): domain Bacteria; kingdom Bacillati; phylum Cyanobacteriota; class Cyanophyceae; order Synechococcales; family Synechococcaceae; genus Synechococcus; species Synechococcus sp. W60.3. The sequence goes on from NZ_JANSHJ010000012.1 coordinate 60,844, forward strand.
GATCTCAACCTGGATGTGGAACTGGCAGGCAACCTGCGGGATCCCCGGGCCCGCGGCTCCCTGACGGTGGTCAACGCCCAGATCAACCAGGTGCCGCTGCGGGAGGTGGGGGGACAATTTGACTACAACCAGGGTCAACTGCGCCTGGAGGGCGCCCTGCTGGCCAACGGCGACGAGCCGATCCGCCTTTCCGGCCTGGTGCCCTACACCCTGCCCTTTGCGGAGGTGCGGGCCGCATCGGATCAGATCGACCTCACCCTGCAAGCCGAGAATGGCGGCCTGCGCCTGATCAACCTCCTCACCGACCAGGTGCGCTGGGAAGGGGGCCAAAGCCAACTGGAGCTGGCCATCCGCGGCAGCTTGCGAGAGCCCAGCCTGCAGGGGAACCTCAGCCTTAGCTCCGGGATCCTCAAGTTGGCCGCCCTGCCGGAGCCCATCACCGACCTGACCGGCCAAATTTTCTTTAACCTCAACCAATTGGAGGTGCGGGAGCTGCAGGGCCAGTTGGGGGGCGGATCCCTCTTGGCCAACGGCTTTTTGCCCGTCAACTCCCGCGGCGCCCTGCAGATGGACGAGACCTCGCCACCCCTAACGCTGCAACTGCAAGGGATCCAGCTCACCCTGCCCAACCTCTACACAGGCCGCCTGCAGGGGGAGGTGGTGGTGGGCGGCCTGCTGCTGCGGCCTTTGCTCGAGGGGCGCCTGGAGGTCTCCCAAGGGATCGTAGATGCCAGCCCCCGCCCTGAAAAAGGGGAAGCGGCGGCAGCTCCCGCAGACTCGACTCAGGCGGATCCCTTTTGGCAGCCGCGGCTCAACGGCCTGGAGCTGGTTTTGGGGCCCGGGATCCGCGTGCAGGGGCCCAACCTGTTTGAATTCCACGCCAGCGGCAGCTTGCGCCTGTTCGGCACTCCCCAAGACCTGCGTCCGGCGGGCACCATCGCCCTGGAGCGAGGCCGCGTCAGCCTGCCCATTGCCAACTTTCGCCTGGATCGCTCCCGCCCCAACACCGCCACCTTTGACCTGGACAACCCCTTCGATCCTTTCTTAAACCTGCGCCTGGTGACCCAAGCCTTCGAGGTCTATCGCTTTCCCCAGGAGCTGTCTCCCTTCGACACCAACCGCAACCTGCCGGGATCGCAGCAGAGCATCGAGATCTTTGCCAACGTCAACGGGCGGGCCAGCCAGCTTGCGGCTGCGGATCCCCGCAACGGCGTTCTGACCCTTTCCAGCAGCCCCAGCCGCTCCCCCCAAGAGATCGTCGCCCTGTTGGGGGGAACAGCTTTGGCCCAACTCAACCCCGAAGCAGGGGTGGCCGGGCTGGCGGGAACGGCTTTGCTTAACGATGTGTTGGAGACGCTGCGGGACACCCTCGGCTTGGATGAGGTTCGCCTCAGCCCCGTTCCCCAGGTCGATACCCGTGCCCCCAGACGCTCCTCAGTCGGCCTGGCGCTGGAGGTGGCCCGCGATCTGGGGCCGGCTACTTCCATCTCGGTGCAGCGCAACCTGACGGATCCCTTTCAGCCCACCCGCTACAGCGCCCGCTACCGCCTCAACGACCAAACCCTCACCCGTGCCACCACCGACCTCGAGGGCAACAACGTCCTTTCCCTGGAGTTCGAGACCCGCTTCTGATGGGATCCGCTCTGGCCAGACTACGGTTTGTTACATCGTTATTGCTACGCAACGCTGTCGCGAATGCGTCGGCGGCGCAGAGCGCTTGGGTAGTGGCGAGGATCCCTTGGAGAGTGTCTTATATCTGGTTTAAAGTGGCCATAGTTTCTCAACGGCTTTTGGACGGCCAGGGATCCCTTGAACCCGACTTCCTAAAGATAGCTAGAATAAACACCTGCCTGTGTGAGCCTGGAAGATCAAGACAAGCGGCCAACCTGTGTTCCCACTTGGAGAGTTGACAAGTGAATGATCCAATCTGACCAGCCATGAGGAAACAACAAGTATTGCAATTGCTCGGCGAGCAATTTGCCGAGATTCAAAAGCAATTTGGTGTGCGGCGACTGGCCCTGTTTGGCTCAACTGCTCGTGGCGAGGATCAAGCCGGCAGCGACATCGATATCCTAGTTGAATTTATTGGTAAAGCCGACTCCAAGCGTTACTTCGGTCTGCTCTTCTACTTGGAAGACAAACTTGGATGCCCCCTAGACCTTGTGACCGACAAGGCTCTACGCCCCGAACTTCGTCCATTGATAGAAAAAGAAGCAATCTATGTCCCGTGAATGGCGTTTCTACCTAGATGATATGATTGAATTTGCCAAGCGAGTCCTTGAATACACAGAGGGGTACACTCAAGAAGACTTTGAACGGGATCGCCGAACCTATGATGCGACCTTGAGAAACATCGAGTTGATTGGTGAGGCAGCCACTCACATTCCTGCAGAAGTCCGTAACCAGAACGAAAATATTCCTTGGCGACAACTCATTGCCACTCGTAACCGTATCATTCATGCTTATCTTGCTCTAGACAACGACGTTTTGTGGAGTATCATCCAAAGTGACATGCCCCAACTGCTTGACAATTTACAGAAGCTAAAGCGTAGTCTCTCCGATTCTCCCTGCTAACCCTAACTTCAGGAGCAACGCCGCCGTTTTCATCCAGTTGGAAACCCCCTCTGACGGGATCCACTCTGGCCAGACTACGGCTTGTTACATCGTTATTGCTACGCAACACTGTCGCGAACGCGCCGGCGGCGCAGAGCGCTTGGGTAGTGTCTTATATCTGGTTTAAAGTGGCCATAGTTTCTCAACGGCTTTTGGACGGCCAGGGATCCCTTGAACCCGACTTCCTAAAGATAGCTAGAATAAACACCCGCCGTGTGCGGTGACTGGCCCTGTTTGGCTCAACTGCTCGTGGCGAGGATCAAGCCGGCAGCGACATCGATATCCTAGTTAAATTCATTGGTAAAGTCGACTCCAAGCGTTACTTCAATCTGCTCTTCTACTTGGAAGACAAACTTGGATGCCCCCTCGACCTTGTGGCCGACAAGGCTCTACGCCCCAAACTCCGTCCACTGATGAAAAAAGAAGCAATCTATGTTCCGTGAATACATGTGGAGTATCATCCAAACCGAAAGTCGATCTAGAGGTAGCGGCTGATGTCTTCTCCCTGTTCTGCCAAAAACGACAAAGCCCGGAAGCGCAGCCCTACTACTTGATCGTAGAAGGGGTTGAGCTTGCACATCGGTGGAATGTGCATCAGTTTGTGGCCAAACAACACCACATCTCGCTCGAAAGGACAGCGGGCCGGGATCCACCGACACAAAAAGTGGGCCAAGCGGGGATCCTGAACTTCAATGCTGTCAATTGCCGCTCGAATCGGTTGCAAGGGCGCCTGCAGCCAGTTGCGCAGGCAAGCCGCAGACTTAAGATATGTGACAGTCATGGAATCCATCTGCTCCTGAGGGGCTTTGCGATCACGTTGCCAAGAAATCGTGGTAGAGCCCATGGCCTTTCACCTCAACACCTCAAAGGGTGTTCGCTTTCTCCAGCAGCCACGCCCTTCTGCCCGGGTCTTTGCCCAGGTTTGTATCCAGGGAAACAGAAGAGCCTCTCTCCAGACTCAGTCTGCCTTGGCTGGCCAAAAACTTGCCTGGGTAACCCAAAATCTCTGCTCAAGTTTGTAGAGGTACACATTTTGTATTCAAAAGTTAATCTGTAACGAAAGCTACGGAAATTGGGTTCTTCGCCGGCAAGCTGCCAAGCGGAGTCCAGGGCTGCTGCTCCTATTTCCAGCATGGAACAGGCCTTGAAGTCAGGGTAGAGGGATCCCCGTAATTGTCGCTGTCTTGAAAGGGCCGTTTTGCTTTTGATCGATGATGTTTACAATCGCCGTGGCCGGGAGTTACGGAGGATAACGGCCAAGGGATCCCGGCTGCCGGGCGTTCTACAATGCCAGAAGAGATTTGCAGCGGGTGAGAAGTCGGCGGCGGATTGGGATCCCGGCTCTTGCCTCGGTTTTCATTTGAGAGGCTGTCCATGAAATTGGCCTATTGGATGTACGCTGGCCCCGCCCACATCGGCACGCTGCGGGTGGCCAGTTCTTTCAAAAACGTTCACAGCATCATGCACGCTCCCCTGGGGGACGACTATTTCAACGTGATGCGTTCCATGCTGGAGCGGGAGCGGGACTTTACCCCGGTAACCACCAGCGTCGTTGATCGGCAGGTGTTGGCGCGGGGATCGGACGAGAAGGTGATTCGCAACATCGTCCGCAAAGACGGCGAGGAGCAGCCTGATCTCATTGTGGTTACCCCCACCTGCACCTCCAGCATTTTGCAGGAGGATCTGCATCACTTTGTGCGGCAGGCGCAGTTGTCCAGCCGCTGTGACGTGCTGCTGGCCGATGTCAACCACTATCGGGTCAACGAGTTGCAGGCCGCCGAGCGCACCCTGCACCAGATTGTGGAGTTCTATATCAACAAAGCCCGCAAAAGTGGGGAGTTGAGCGGCCCGCCCCGGAGGACGGAGCGTCCTTCCTGCAACATCCTCGGCATCTCCAGCCTGGGCTTTCACCATGCCCACGATCTGCGGGAGTTGAAAAAGCTGCTCCAGGATCTGGGGATCGAGCTCAATTTGGTGATCCCGCAGGGGGCCAGCGTCCACGATCTCAAGCACCTGGGGCGGGCCTGGTTTAACGTGGTGCCCTACCGGGAACTGGGGCCGATGACGGCTCGCTACCTGCAGGAGCAGTTTGGCACACCTTATGTGGAGATCACCCCCATGGGGGTGGTGGAAACAGCCCGCTTCATCCGCCAGATCCAGCAGGTTCTCAACGAGCAAGGGATCCCGGTGGACTACGAGCCCTACATCCAGGAGCAGACCCTCTACGTTTCCCAGGCGGCTTGGTTCTCCCGCTCCATCGATTGCCAAAATCTGACCGGCAAAAAAGCCGTGGTCTTTGGGGATTGCACCCATGCGGCAGCCATCACCAAGATCCTGGCCCGCGAGATGGGGGTTCATGTGGTCTGGGCGGGCAGCTATTGCACCTACGATGGCGAGTGGTTCCAGGCAGAGGTGGGCGGGTATTGCGATCAGGTGCTGCTGACCGAAGATCACACCCGCGTAGCCGATGCCATTGCCCAGGTGGAGCCTGCCGCCATCTTCGGCACCCAGATGGAGCGGCATGTGGGCAAGCGGCTGCGGATCCCTTGTGGGGTAATCTCGGCGCCCATGCACGTGCAAGATTTTCCCATCGGCTACCGGCCCTTTTTGGGGTATGAGGGCGCCAACCAAATTGTGGACCTAATCTACAACTCCTTTACCCTGGGCATGGAGGATCACCTGCTGGAGGTCTTCGGCGGCCACGACACCAAAGAAGTGATCCACAAGAGCCTGAGCGCCGATTCCGATCTCATCTGGACGCGAGAAGCCCAGGCGGAGCTGAACAAAGTGCCCGGCTTTGTGCGCGGCAAGGTGAAACGCAACACCGAAAAATTTGCCCGCGAGCGTGGCCTGACCGAGATCACCCTAGAGGTTATGTATGCGGCCAAGGAGGCTCTCGGGGCTTGACGGGATCCATCCCAGGGGATGGCAGGTCTGGCCAGCCGATCCACAAATGGAACTCCTGTACAACGCCGCGCACCTGCCAGGATCCCCAGGGATCCACCTGCCAGGTTAGCCGAGCTTGTCCGGGCCGCCACTCCAAAAAAGCCTGGGATCCCCATCCATGCAAGCTGATCAGGGCCACTTCTTCGGGGCGGGTGAGCACCTGCCGCTCAGCTCCGGCACAGGTGAGGCTGAGACCGGGATGCTGGGGAAAGGCGTTGCACTGGATCCAAAACCAGCGGCGAGGAAAGCTTTGACCCCAATTTTTTTCGGCGTAGGCGGGAGCCTGCTGAAATGCATAGCGCCTGCCTCTCCACTCCACCCAGCCGGTGGCCAAGCCATGGCTCATGAGGATCTGCCAGCCCGGCTCAAAGATGGGCAGATAAGACCAGGCTCCCATGGTGGCTCGGGGTGGGATCCCATAGGCAAAACGAGGTTGAATGCGGTAGAGCCAGCGAATAGGCTCAGAGACCAAGGGATCCGGCAAAATCCCCTGGTTGAGGTGGGCGGTGTATTGGTAGCCGCTGGCGGTGCGCTGGAAGAAGGTGAAGGGATCCTGAAGGCCGCGACAGCCGGGGCCTGGGATCCCTGAGTGCCCCAAGGCCAGATGGGTTGAGCTGGCCCAAAAGCGGCGGGGATTGGGGAAGGTGCGCCAATGCAGCTCCTCCTCCGGCCCCAACACCTGAGCCATGCCCCCGCGCTTGGGATCGATGGCGTACATGAAGGCAAAGCTAATGGGCGGATCCCCGGGCAAGGTGACGCGGCTGTACCAGCCCTCAAAAAACCGCTCTGTGCAGCCATCCCAGTGATAGCCGGCATGGGGCAGGGATCCCCAATCTGTTGAGCTGTTTTGCCCAGAGCAAGCCGCCGTTGGAGGAAACGCCATTGAGACCTAAGCCATCGCAAAAATGATAAACGGAAGTCTATGCTTACCAAAATAATAATTGTATTGTTTCTATATTTATTTACCCTTAGGATATCAACCAAGCTGAGATTTAAGGATTTCTTGAGATTTCACGAAGGAAATCCATGGGTTAGGCGACTTGAACCGGAAAGCTTCCATCTTGCCTTCACATATCCTTTCGATGAGGTGAGCATGACGTCACGTCGTAACTTTTTGCTGTCTGCGGGTGCGGCCACCGTGGGTGGACTCGTGAGTGGCAGCTTAGCACGGGCCAGCACAGGCTACTGGGTTGCCCAGGCCAGCGGCCCGGAAACCCCCAACCTTAGGCTGGGTTTTATTCCGATTGTGGAGTCTGCCCCCCTGATTGTCGCCAAGGAGAAGGGCTTTTTCGATAAGCACGGCATGACTGGTGTAGAAGTGTTGAAGCAGGCCAGTTGGCCGGCAGCCCGGGACAATGTGGTCATCGGCTCAGCGGGTGGGGGAATCGACGGTGGCCAGTGGCAGATGCCGATGCCTCACATGATCCACATTGGCGCCATCACCAACAATCGGCCGGTGCGCATGGCAGTTCTGTGTCAGCTGATCACCCAAGGCAACGGGATTGCCATTGCCGGAATGCATGCTGGCAAGGGTTTGGGGCTAGATGTTTCTGGAGCTGCAGACTACATCAAAAATTTCAGCGCCAGCAACGGACGCAAATTCAAGGCCGCTCATACCTTCCCCAACGTCAATCAAGATTTTTGGATCCGTTACTGGTTTGCTGCTGGGGGGGTAGATCCGGATCAAGACATCGACCTGTTGGCGGTTCCCTCTGCCGAAACGGTGCAGGGAATGCGCAATGGCACCATGGATGCTTTTAGCACCGGGGATCCCTGGCCCTACCGGATTGTGGCCGATGGGATCGGCTTTATGGCGGCCCTCACCCAGCAGATCTGGCCTTTTCACCCCGAAGAATACTTGGCCATTCGCGCCGACTGGGTGGAGCAAAACCCCAGAGCCACACAAGCAGTTTTGATGGCTGTGATGGAAGCGCAGCAATGGTGCGACGATCCGGCCAACCGTGAAGAGCTGGCGCGCATCCTTTCGGGGCGCGCTTATCTGAATGTGCCGGTCGAGGTTCTCACGCCTCCCTTCCAGGGCAAGTACGAATTGGGAGATGGCAAGCCGGCTGTTCAAGATTTCAACGCCGGGCCTCTGTACTGGGAAGATGGGCGGGGCAGCGTCTCTTATCCCTACAAGAGCCATGACCTGTGGTTCTTGACCGAATCGCTGCGTTGGGGCTTCCACGCTCGCTTCCTCAAGGATTTGGATACTGCCCGCCGTCTGGTGGATGAGGTGAACCGCGAAGATCTCTGGCGGGAGGCTGCCCAAGCGCTGGGAGTGAAGAATATTCCCAACAACACTTCGCGGGGAACGGAGCGTTTCTTCGATGGTGTGGTGTTTGACCCCCAGGATCCCCAGGCCTACTTGAACAGCCTGAAAATCAAGAGGGCCTAGTCTCGGCTCAGGTCAACACAGACGTGTTTCTTGTGTAGCAGAAATCCTGCCCATTCGCGGGATCCCATCGAGTTAAAAAAGGCTGGGCCGAGCTTTCTGCTCACATCGGGTTGATAGAGACTGTCAGCCTTGCGCCTTTTGAATGGTTCTGAACACTATGTTGAGGATCGGCCATGTTACAGCCTGTTAAGGGCTCAAGGGGTACAATAGCAGCACTTAGCAAACCAACTTCGGAAGGAGGATGGATTGATCAGTAGTAAAGAAGTCTTCACTATCTGCTCCATGCTATATTTCCCAATTCTGCAAAGCTGCCGAGTAAAATGCTTCAACACTGACCACATCATCTCAATGGGATTCAACTCCGGCGCATACACAGGCAGGTATAGGATTCGTGCTCCTGTCCCCCTAATCAATTCCTCAACTTCCCGACTCTTGTGGATATTCAAATTGTCCATAATCACAACCTTCCTCGCATCTAGCTTCGGACATAACTCGCTTCTCAAAAACTCCAAAAAGTCCTCTTTCTTCATCCCACCCTTGATGACACGACAGCCAACTACACCTCTCAAGGAAATAGCTCCAATAACCGTATACTTTTCCCCCTTGTATCTTTGACGGTAATGATAAGCCCGTTGACCACGTAAACTCCGAGATACTCCCCGCTCCATTCCCTCCCAGACCCCTGTCTGGTCGAGGGCAATCAAATCCTCTGCTGGAATATTCCTGACTTCTTGACTATAAGCTAGTCGTTCCCTTTGCACCTCCTCTTCTTTGACTTTTGCACTGCGGTAGGTCTTTTTTTTAGAGTCATTCCTTGCTTTTTCAAGAAATTATGTATTGTGACGATGCTTACATTGATTCCTAAGCGCTCGCGCAACAGTTCTTGATACTGCCACAGGTAGAAGTCTGGGTGTTCTGTAATAATTGCCATCACTTCCTGCCGATGTTGTTCCAAAATGCCCACTCGCTTGGTGCCTGCTTTCTTAGGGGCTAAATCTTGAGTTTGTTGGTACTGACGCACCCAGCGGTGTACTGTTCTTTTGGT
>NZ_JANSHJ010000012.1:69855-71986 GCF_047502615.1 Synechococcus sp. W60.3
TTGCCCTGCGCTTTCTCATGCAGTACACCCTGGCGCTGCTGGCCTTTTGGGTGGAACGGGTGACGGCCTTGGAGCAGTTCCATTTTTTGGTGTACTTGTTTTTCTCGGGGGTGATCGCTCCTCTGGAGGTGTTCCCACCACCCGTGCGCCAGGTCTTGGCCTGGACACCCTTCCCCTACCTGGTGCATTTTCCCGCCAGCCTCTGGGCAGGGATCCCGGTGGATATTCTGCGCGACTTTGGCCTGGGCCTGGCCTGGGCGGGCCTGTTTTGGCTGGCCAATCGCTGGTTATGGCGCAAAGGCTTGCAACAGTACTCAGGAATGGGAGCTTAGAGGCCCAGGTTCAATCCCCCATCTTTACAGCCACCGTGGTTCTCAGCTTTCAACCAGACCACTTCTGAAACCACTATCATGGGTTCAGTCTCCGTAGCCAAATGACGAATCCTGTCCGTCTCCCTAAAATAGCGACAGATAACAGGTGAATAGCGCTTTACCCTTTTCCCTAACAGCCTCCTTGGGTTCTCATGAAGCGTGTACTGGTCGTAGATGACGATCCCCTCTCCCTGAAGGTGCTGAGCCGCCACCTGACTCAGCATGGCTATCGGGTTTGTACAGGCGCTTCGGGTGTAGAAGGGTTGCGTCTGTTTGCCCAAGAGCAGCCGGATGTGGTGGTTTCAGATGTGGTGATGCCGGAAATGGACGGCTTCGAGTTTTGCCGACAACTGCGCCAACAGCGCGGCGGCGAGCTCGTCCCCTTCATTTTTCTCTCTTCGCGGGGAGAGATCGATGACCGGGTTCAGGGCTATGAGCGGGGGGCGGATGACTACATCATCAAGCCCTTTGAACCCCTGGAGTTGGTGGCCAAAATCGAGGCCCAGATTGAACGCTCCCGCCGCACCCAATCGGAAATTTTGCGGCTAATCCAACAGCAGTCCCAGCCAAAACCGGAAGCGGCCCCCCGACCCACTCCACCCGAATTGCCCCTGACCCCTGCCGAAGAGCGGGTCTTTCGGGAAGTCATTCGCGGCTTCACCAACAAGCAAATCGGCGAGAAGCTGTTCATCAGCCCGCGCACTGTGCAAACTCACCTGACCAACATCCTCAGCAAGCTTTCTTTGGAAAATCGCTCGCAACTGGTGCGTTTTGCCTACGAACGGGGCTACACCGCCCAAGAGGAGCCGGGCCAGAAGGGATCCCTTTCAGGCCAGGTGTAGCCTCAAAACAGCACGTGGCGCTTTTCGCACCCGGCAGGGGATCCGCTCCTTGCCCAAGCGGACAAATGCCTCGTAGCGATGGCAGCCGGAGAACCCATAATACTCCCCTTCCACTTCCAAAACCTCAATGGGCTCCTGTAGGCCGACTGCTTCAATGGAAGCCATCAGCGCCTGCACCTTATCCGGATCCGTTTGCCGCGGCAAAGGGCGGCGAATTTGGGCAAGGGGAATCTCGCGAATCTGCGCCATGTTGAACTTTCTCCCTAAGCAAGCTACTTAATCATACTCGTTATGACTTTGCTCTATCAAGACTGGCAGAGGGGATGGATTCTCAGGCCAGAGCATGGCAGGATAACACCATTCCTCACTGCTCTCTCCCTCAGTAGCCAACCCAGCCATGTGGCAACTCCTCAAAGCCTTATGGGGAAAGATCGCCGGCCAAGCCCCCCCTGCACCCCCCGCTGCCGCGCCACGACCACCCCTTGACAAGAGGCTGGTTCAGCAGCCCTCTCCCCGGAATGTCCCTGCTGCAGAGGCCGCCCGCAAAGAAGAAGCCCCTGAGCCCACACCAGAACATCCCGCCCCAAAAGTTGCAGCAGCCCAACGGGGTGAGGAACCTGTGGTGTTGCTCCCTTCTCAGGAGAAATCCCCAGACTCTGTGGCAGTAGAATCCCCCATCGGCCCAGCTCAACCCACCTCTACCGCCAAAAGCATCAGCAGCTTCTGGGCCATGACCGACACCGGATCCCGCATTTCCCGCATTGCTGCCACCACCGACAGTGGCCGTGCGGTCAGTTCCATTGCAACTGCCAGGCTCCGCCAACCGGAATAGCGACCGGGATCCCTCTGGCTCCAGAAAAAAACTTCAGCTAGAAATCGCAGGAGCCCCGCACTGTACCCGTAGGGTCAGTGTCGGGA
>NZ_JANSHJ010000050.1:0-7486 GCF_047502615.1 Synechococcus sp. W60.3
ATTGAACCCCTTCGTCTCACCGCCTATCCTCCAGCCCGCCAAGCTGCGCTGTGGCGGGAGTACCCCAGAGGTTCTGATGGACGCAAGCCAACCGCTCGCTTGAGAATACCCGCCTGGTGCTCTGGTACAGCTTTGGCTGCAACCATTTCCCCCGCACCGAAGACTGGCCGGTGATGCCGGTTAGCTACATCGGCTTTCTGCTCAAGCCGTTGGGCTTCTTCGAGTGCAACCCGGCCCTGGATGTGCCTCCTCCCCCCCCCAAAGAGCAAAAGCTGCTGTAGCTCATAGCTGCAGGGCTTGCCAGTTGGGCTAATCTTCCCCTTCTAGGATGCGGGGCACCTTGAAGAACATGTCAGCGCGGTCGGGAGCGTTGGCCAGGATCCCTTCGATATTGGGGTAGGGCTCCACTTGGTCGGGGCGAGTGGGCAGCTCCGCATCCAGCACATGAAAGGTGGGCTCTACCCCTTCCGTATCCAGTTCTTTCAGTTGCTCCACGTAGGCCAAGATATCGGCCAGTTGCTCGGTAAACTGGATTTCCTCTTCTTCCGTAAGCTCCAGCCGCGCCAGGTGGGCAACATGTTGCACCTCTTCTCGTGTCAGCATCCTTCCTTTCCGCCAGCAGGTTTGACTTCTGGTCAATCTAGCTGAACTGGGGTACTTGGGGGAAGACTTAATACAGCTCCAGGTTGGCGCGTCCCGTGGTCTTGAGCCAGTTTTGCGCCTCGATGTAGTTGTTGGGGGCAATGCGAATGGCGCGGATCCAGTATTGAGCCGCCTCATCGAACAGGGCCTCTGCCGTTTCCTCATCCCCGGCCTGCAGGCTCTGCTCGCCCTTGTGGTGCAGCAAGACGGCAATGTTGTTTAGGGCAGAACAGAGGCGGGGGTTCAGCTCCAGGGCCTGGTGGTAGTACTCCAGGGCTTTGTCCAGTTCGCCATTGCTCTGGTAGATCAGGCCCATGTTGTAGAGGATGTAGCTGCGGTCTTCGTCGTCTTGCTCCAGGGCCAGGGCTTCTCGGTAGTTTTCTAGAGCCTCGGCATATTCTCCCTCGCTCTGGGCCGCCATGCCGTCCCGGTAGTAGGCAAAGGCCTTCTTCTGCTCAGGACTCACCCCCGGCATCAGCTTCAGGATCAGGTCAGCCATGACGGTGAAGGTTTTGTCGATGAAGTTGTCGTTCTTCATGCTGCGCGGCATGATTGACCCCCTTAGAGCGCAGGACAGGGTATCTCTTCTTTGGGTTGTAGCATGCCTATGGGATCCCGTGCGTGGCCTCAAGCCGGATGCTGGCCGGGGCGAGAAGAAGCTGAGGGGCGCTTGCGCAGGCGTACAGGATGCCACTGCACGGTTTCGCCAGGGGAGACCTCCACCTCACAGGCCGTGTCGATGAGCCGTTGCGCCTGGGCTTGAGGGGTGGGATAGCGGGCCAGATCTGCATCCACCAGATGGGGGTGCTCCTGCAACAGCCGCACAAGGAACTCCTGCAATTCCTCGGGGGTGAGAAATTGCTCTGGCAGGCCCGGGATCAGCAGCACGTAGTGGTTGGCAGCACGCAGCAGTTCTGGCTCCGGGTCTGCCATGGTTTCGGGTTGCTGTCTTTCTTCCCTCATAAACCAACGGGTTGCGGCTCTCTTGATATCCTGAACAAAGACTTTCTTGGTTCTCGTCCTCCCTCTTGTTGGCGTTTGAGATCGCTTTTCCTATGGCCAAGCCGCGCACGCTTTCTGGAATCCAGCCCTCCGGCGAGTTGCACCTGGGCAATTACTTGGGGGCCATTAAAAACTGGGTGGCCGAGCAGGAGCGCTACGAGAACTTCTTCTGCATTGTGGATCAACATGCCATTACTGTGCCCCAGGATCCCAAGCTGCTGAGGGAGCGCACCCGTTCTTTGTTTGCTCTCTACCTGGCCTGTGGCCTCAGCCTGGAGCACTGTGTGCTGTTTGTGCAGTCCCACGTGCCCGCCCACACGGAGCTGGCCTGGCTGTTCACCACCATCACCCCTATGAACTGGGCGGAGCGCATGATCCAGTACAAGGAAAAAAAAGAGAAGCAGGGAGAGGAAACGAGTGTTGGCCTGTTCAGCTACCCGATTTTGCAGGCAGCGGATATTCTCCTCTACCAGCCCAAGTATGTGCCGGTAGGGGAGGATCAGCGGCAGCACATCGAGCTGTGTCGGGACATTGCCCGCCGCTTTAACGACCGCTTTGGGGAGGTGTTTGTGATCCCAGAGGCGCTGATTCGCCCGCAGGGGGCGCGGATCATGAGCTTGACCGATGGCACCCGCAAAATGTCTAAGTCGGATCCCTCGGATTTCAGCCGCATTCACTTGCTAGACGACCCCGACACGATCCGCAAGAAGATCCAAAAATGCAAGACCGACTCGATTCGGGGCATTGCCTTCGACGACCCGGCACGCCCGGAGGCCCACAATTTGCTGACGATCTACATGCTCACCTCCGGCAAAAGCAAGGAGGAGGTGGCGGCTGAGTGCGCCGAGATGGGATGGGGACAGTTCAAGCCCCTCCTCGCCGACAGCATTATCGCCATCCTGGAGCCCATTCAAAAGCGCTACCGGGAGCTCTCGAGTGACCCCGACTACCTCCACGGGCTGATGCGGGAAAATGCCGCCAAGGCCCGTGCCGTGGCCGAGCAAACCCTCCAAAAAGCGCGGGATGCCATGGGGTTTCTGCCCCCCTAGGAGAAGGCTCCCTTAGTCGGGTCGGCCATCGCGGATCTCGACGGTGCTGAACTCCAGGCCCAGCTCCGAGAGGATCCCTGGCCAGGCCAGGCGCAGGCGCTCCTGCCACTCCTGCCGGTGGTTGATGACATACACGCAGACCAGGGTAATGCCCACTCCCACCCATTGCACCGGCGTCAGGGTCTCGCCCAGGAAGGTACTGCCGAAGAGGAGGGCAAAGATGGGGGTGAGAAACGTGAGGGAGCTGAATTCGGTGAGATTTTCCTGAGAGGCGAAGTAGAAGAAGAGGGCGTAGGCCACGGCGCTCCCCATCACCGAAGCGTAGAGCAGGCCCAGCCAGTGGGCGCCGCTCAGGTGCTGCCATTGCTCGCTTTCTGTTAGCGCTGAGAGCAGGATCAAGGGCAGGCTGCCCAATACCATGTGCCAGCCTGTCGCCAACACCGGATCCGCCACCTCCGCCACCTTCGGCATCATCACGGTGCCAATGGCCATCGACAGGGAAGCCAGCAACATCCAGACCACGCCGGCCCCCACCTGCAGGGATCCTTCCCCGCCGAGGCCGATAAGGCTGATACCGACCACGCCCAGCCCCAGACTCAGCCAGCCCAGGGATCCCATCCGCTCCCGGTAAAACCAGGTGGCCATCAGGGCCACCGCCAGCGGCTGCGAGTCGATCAGCACGGATCCCAGCCCGGCGCCGGTCTCTCTCAACCCTTGCGCCAAAAATCCCTGAAAACAGGTGCCGTCCACCAGGGCAAAGGTCAAGACCCACAGCCACCCCCGCAGCCCCTGGGGATGCCAGGGCTGAGAGGCCGCAGAGGCCCGCCCTTGCCAAAGCCGAAAGGCTAAAACCAGGATCCCGGCTGGCAACAGCCGCAGAATGGCCATGAAGAGAGGAGTGGTCTCGGAGAGGGCATCTCGCATGGCCACCATCGCCGAGCCCCACAGGAAAAAAGGGGCGATCATCAACAGGCGTTGCCAGATAGGCTGAGGAAACAGGCCAGATTGCGCCATAGGTGCTTCCAACTCGCAGACAGAAATCAACCCTATGTTAAGCGCTGCGGCAGTTCGGTTACAAATCTTAATTACTGATCAATGACTGATGGGTGATGGGCAGCGTGGGATCCCTGGAGGGCTTTCTCAACCTGGATAAGCCGGCCGGGCTCACCTCCCACGACTGTGTGGCGGTGGTGCGGCGGGTCTTGCGCACCCGCCAGGTGGGGCATGGCGGCACTTTGGATCCGGCGGCAACGGGAGTTCTGCCCATTGCCGTGGGGCGGGCGACGCGCTTTTTGGCGTTTTTGTCGGGGGACAAGGTCTATCGGGCCACCTTTCGCTTTGGGCAGCGCAGCGACACCGACGATGCCGAGGGGCAGATCCAGGTGGGATCCCCTTGTCCGGAGCTGAGCCGCGAGCAGGTGGAGGAATGTCTGCGGGAGTTTGTCGGCGAGATCTGGCAGGTGCCGCCTCTTTACAGCGCCATCAAGCGGCAGGGGAAAAAGCTCTACGAGCTGGCCCGGGCCGGGGCAGAGGCGGCAGAACTGGGGCTGGAGCCGCGGAGAGTAGTGATTCGACACCTGCAGATCTTGGGCTGGCGCTCTGGCGAGTTCCCGGAAGTGGATCTGGAGATCGCCTGTGGCCCCGGCACCTACATCCGCGCCCTCGCCCGCGACGTGGGGGAGAAATTGGGCTGCGGAGGCTTGATGAGCCGCCTGCGACGGCTGCAAAGTGGCCCTTTTCGCAGCGAAGAGAGCCTGCCCCTGGAGCAGTGGCAGGGATCCGCCGATCCCGCTGCTGCCCTGTTGCCGATTGAGTGGGGATTTCGCAGTTGGAACTCAGTATTCTTATCTCCGGCTGAGGCGCAGCGCTGGCGACAAGGTCAGGCCATTCCTCTGGATCCGGCTCAGGCCACTGCCGAGACCCTGCGGGTCATGAGCGGAGAGGGAGAATTTTTGGGCTTGGGGCACAGCCAAGCAGGTCAGCTCAAGCCGCTGCGGGTGTTGCTGCCGGATCCCTAGAGCGTTGCAGAAAAGTTACATTTTCGTAACAACATCTGCCATTGGCTGAGGAGAAGGCGGGAAAGAACCCCCCGCATGCTAAACTTCTGGGGGCAAGCGGGGAGCTCGGAGCGCTGCCGGTGTTGGGCTCTGGCTCGATTTTCCAAGGTTGGCCTTTGGACGTTGCCGGCAAAATTCTCATCTCAAGCTACTTTTACATAGAGTTACAGGAAGGGAGTTGGGAATATGCGGGATGCCGTAACCACACTGATCAAAACCTATGACCTGGCCGGCCGCTACTTGGATCGGAATGCCATGGACGCGCTCAAGGCCTTTTACGATTCGGGTCTGCGGCGCATCCAGGCCGTGCAGGTGATTAACCTCAACTCGGTGGACATTGTCAAGACGGCTGCTGCGGCCATGTTTGCCCAGGTGCCGGATCTAATCCGTCCGGGCGGCAACGCCTATACCACCCGCCGCTACGCCACCTGTTTGCGGGATATGGACTACTTCCTGCGCTACGCTTCCTACGCCCTGGTGGCCGCTGATACCAGCATCTTGGACGAGCGCGTCCTGGCTGGTCTGCGGGAAACCTACAACTCCCTGGGGGTGCCGATTGCCCCGACAGTGATTGGGATCCAGAACATGAAGCAGCGCACCCTGGAGCTGCTCGGCTCCGACGAGGATTACAGCTTTGTGGCCGAGCCCTTCGATTACATGAGCGCTAAACTCAGCGAAACCGACATCTAACCTACTCGTCGGCGTAGGGATTGGCCGGCACCGGTATTGGCTCCACCTGATCGGCCAGGATCACCAACTGAGGCTGGCCATCCCGTTGCTCCACGGCCATCCGCCCTTCCAGACGCAGCCAACTGTCCGGAGCCAGCTCCTCCGAGCGGGGCCAGCGCACCGGCAAGCCGACCGGGTAGGCATCGGCAGCGCAGCAACTCACCAAAAAGCGAGCGATGACAAAGTGGTCAGGTTGCTCGTCAGGAACGACGAACCCCTGCACCTGCACCGGCTGGCCTTCATAGGTATAGGGATCCGGGTAGACATCCAGGGTGCGCACCCAGTCCAGCAGGGTGCGCTGGCGTGGATCAATCTTGGGACGAAAAGCCTGCGGCTGGCTGCGAGAGGCACCCAAATAGGGAGATACCCCCCGGTTGAGGGCCGTCTGGCTGGAGAGGGGACGGGGCTCGACCCAAAACCCCAGCAGCGCCGTCAGGATCAAGAGCGCCGCCCCCAGGCGCGACCCCAACAGGGAGACATGGCTTTCCGAGGGCGCGACTTTGGCCCCCCGCCACCGGCCAATCCCCAGGCCCAGCAGGCACAGGCCGGCCAGCAGAGCCACGTTTACATAGGCGGGGTTAATCAACAGCAGCAGGGTGCCCCGCCAGCGGTAGACGATGAGCAGGCTCCCCAGGAGCATCAGCCCAGCAGCATCCCAATAGGCTGGGTTACCCCAGCCGAGCCAGGAG
Organism: Synechococcus sp. W60.3; assembly: GCF_047502615.1. Lineage (NCBI taxonomy): Bacteria > Bacillati > Cyanobacteriota > Cyanophyceae > Synechococcales > Synechococcaceae > Synechococcus > Synechococcus sp. W60.3. The sequence continues at coordinate 6,169 of NZ_JANSHJ010000050.1, forward strand.
CGCGATCCCAGGCCAGCTCTAGTTGCTTTTGACCGTGCCTTGCCGCCGAGAGAGCCAGAACCACCTGCGGGCATGGGCTACCGCTTGCCTCCACAACTCCGAAGCTTAGTTTAGGGCAAGGGATCCCTGGAGCGGTTCTCTTGGCTTATGCTACTAACCATTGTTCAGAGACCCCCTTGCCGGTGTATCCTCAGGAGCGCGGCGGCAATCGCGGGGCAGCAAGTCGAGCAAACCGAGCCTGAACACTTGAGAAGATGAAAGCCATCCTCATGAGCGTGCCGGGTGGGCCGGAGGTCTTGCAACTGCAGGAGGTGCCCGACCCGCAGATTCGCGGCGAGCGGGAGCTGCGTGTCCGCCTCAAGGCCGCCGGCGTCAACCCCATCGACACCAAGCTGCGGCGGCGAGGCACCTTCTACCCCGAGGAGATGCCGGCCATTTTGGGATGCGATGGCGCCGGCGTTGTAGAAGCCGTGGGATCTGGGGTCAGGCAGTTTCGGGTTGGGGACGAAGTTTACTTCTGCCACGGCGGCCTGGGCAGAGAGGCGGGGAACTACGCCGAGCTAATCGTGGTCGATGAGCGCTTCGTCGCTCCCAAGCCCAGAACCCTCAGCTTTGCCGAGGCTGCCGCCGCTCCCCTGGTGCTGATCACCGCCTGGGAAGCCCTCTACGACCGGGGACGGCTGCAGGCCGGCCAAAAGGTGCTCATCCACGCCGGGGCAGGGGGTGTTGGCCATGTGGCCGTCCAACTGGCCCGTCTGCGGGGATGCCAAGTGGCTACCACCGTGAGCACGCCGGAAAAGGCCGAGTTTGTCCGTTTGCTGGGGGCCAGCTTGCCCATCTTCTATCGCCAGACCGACTTTGTGCGGGCCGTTCTGGATTGGACGGAGGAGGAGGGAGTGGATCTTGCTCTCGATACCCTTGGCGGCCCAGTGCTGGAGCAGACCTTCCCTGCCGTGCGCGTGTACGGCGATCTCGTGACCCTGCTGGCGCCAGCTCCAGAGACCGATTGGCGGGTGGCCCGCGACCGCAACTTGCGAGTGAGCTTTGAGCTGATGCTCACCCCTATGCTGAAGAACCTCATCGTTGCTCGGCAAAACCAGGCGGAGATCCTCCGGCAGTGCGCCCGCCTCATCGACCAGGGCCAACTGCGCATCCGGCTCAGCCACACCTTTCCCCTGGCCGAAGCGGCTGCCGCTCACCGGCTGCTGGAACAGGGATCCGTTTTGGGCAAAATTGCCTTAACCATCTCCGACTAGGCATGCTGGAGCATGACTCTAGTCAATGATACGCTGGACTATACTGAAAATAATGTACAGTA
>NZ_JANSHJ010000051.1:0-7471 GCF_047502615.1 Synechococcus sp. W60.3
GATCGCGCCGCCAGCTTTGGCAGGCGCCTCAACATCCCTTCCGGCCAAGCGGTGCGTTTTGAGCCGGGGCAAACCCAGCGGGTCACTCTGGTGGCGCTGGGAGGCAAGGGTCTGGTGCATGGCTGCAACCGGCTGACGAAGAGCAGCGTCCGCTCTGCAACGCAAAAGCGGCGGGCCCTGGCCCGATTGCAGGAGTGGATGGGCTAGGTGGTTAAGCGCTATGGACATAACGCCCCTCGAAGTATGCAGCTTTGGGCATCTGGGCTGAGGCTTGGCCACATCCCCATCCCACCTCAGATTCAAGAGAGTAGGGCTATCCAATTCTTCCTCTGGGATCTGGCCAATGTTAGAGCGTGAGACTGTTTGGTGGATGTGGGTACAGGGCTTGGGGCTGAATCTTTCCGGGTTGGCCCTGTTGGCAGCAGCAGGTGCCACTTTCGGCCCCCTCTGCTGGACCGGCGCGACGGTGGCGGTGATGCTCAAGTTAATTGGAGATAGCCAACTGCTGCGCGCCTACTGGCTTTGGCAAAGTCGGCACCGCCAAGCGGGATCCCAGCCCGTCAGCTCGGCAGCGGCGCTCCAAAGTCAAGTTTGAACAGTTACCAAACAGCCTGTTCGTGGAGCTTCAGCTTCCCTCTCCCCCTGAGGAAGAGGGGCGGGTGAAGGCCAGCGGCAAAGTGCCTTAACCTTGTTTGAAACGACTGTCAGGGAGTTTGAAACAGCCTGACCCTCACCGCAGGTGGGCCACAGTCACACCCGTACCGCCGTCCTGGGGATCCGCTGGGGCAAACCTCTGGACACGCGGGTGATTTTGGAGGTAGGCCTGGACGCCGGCCCGCAGGCGTCCCGTGCCGTGGCCGTGGATGATCCAAACCGGGCCAGGAGGGGCTTGGGCAAAGTGCTGTTCCAGAATCGCCTCGGCATCGGCTACAGTTTTCCCCCTTAGGTCAAGGGTGTTGCGGCTGGTGCGCAGGTTCAGGGGAGCAGTGGTGGGCGGTGGGGAAGGAGGAGCTTTGGGGCGCTGGCGCTGTTTGGCCTGATGTTCATCGATGGGATCCAACTGGCCCCGCGGCACCGTGAACTTGAGAATGCCGCTGCGCACCACATACACCTCTCCTTCGACGGCAATGACCTCTCCCGTCTGTCCCAGGCCCCGCAGCCGCACCCGATCCCCCACCTCTGGCACGAACTCAGTCTCAACGGGCGGCGGCGGTGGCGAGTAGCGCCTGCGAATCTGCTCCAGCTCAGCAGCGACCTGCTGGGGATCGTCCCCCTGTTGCAGCTTGCGGACGGCGGCGGCCACCTCCCGGCGGGCGGCGGCCAAGAGGGCTTGCAGCCCCTGTTGCTGCCGGTACTCCAGTTGCGCCTCTCGCTCAGCCATTTGCCGACTGCGCTGCTGCATTTGGCGGTACAGGGTTTCCAGCTCTTGGTGCAGGGATCCCACCTGGGCGGCCCGCTCTTCCAACTGGGCCCGTTGCGCCTCCAGCCCCGCGATCACCTTATCCACCTGGCTTTCCCCCTGCAGATGCTGCTGCGCCCGCCGCAGAATCTCCGGCTCCAGGTGCAGCCGCCGGGCGATGGCCAAGGCATTGGAGCGACCAGGGATCCCCCACAGCAGGCGGTAGGTGGGGGCCAGGGTGGCCTCGTCAAACTCCACCGAGGCATTCTCAAAGCCGGGATGCTGGTATTTCAGAGCCTTCAGCTCGCCGTAGTGGGTGGTGGCCAAGGTCAGCAGGGCCTTTTCGGCGAGATACTCCAATAGCCCGGCAGCCAGGGCCGCGCCCTCGCTGGGATCCGTGCCTGCCCCCACCTCGTCCAGCAGAACAAGGGCCGGCGCCGGCTCCGACTGCAAAGCTTGCACGATGCGGCTGATGCGGCGAATATGCCCGGAAAAAGTGGAGAGGCTTTGCTGCAGCGATTGCTCGTCGCCGATGTCGGCATAGACCCCGTCGAACCAGGGCAGTTGGGGCGGATCCTGGGCGGGCAGGAAGATCCCCGCCTTGGCCATAAGCACCAATAGCCCCAAGGTCTTCAGGGCAACCGTCTTGCCGCCAGTGTTGGGGCCGGTGATGACCACGGCGCGGATGGACTCCGAGAGGGTGAAATCGATCGGGATCACCTCCGGGCCCTTGCCTTCCTCGCGAGACTGCCACAGAAGCAAGGGGTGCCTAGCTTGGCGCAGGCGCAATCCTGCCGGGACAAACTGGGGGCGATTGCCCCCCAACCAAAGGCTGTAGCGAGCGCGAGCCAACGCCACCTCCAGCCCCACCATCACCGCCTGCAGATGCTCCAAATCCTCGGCAACAGATCCCACCTGGGCCGAGAGGGCGGCCAAGATCCGCTCTTCCTCCGCCTGGATCTGGGCCTGGGTTTCCCGCAGCCGGTTGCCTAGCTCCACCACAGCGTAGGGCTCTACATAGAGGGTGGCCCCGCTGGCAGAGCTGTCGTGCACAATGCCGCGGATGAGATCCCGATGGGTGGCCTTTACCATCAGCACAAAGCGCCCCTGCCGCTGGCCAATCAACGTGTCCTGCAGCGCCTGGGGGTGCTGGCTCATCACCTGTTGTAGGCGTTCTTGGATCTGGCTGCGGTACTGGCGGTGCTGACGGCGCAGGTCTGCCAGGGCGGCGCTGGCGCTATCTCTCACCTCGCCGTGTTCGTCCAGGCAGCGGAAGATCTCCTGCTCTAGCTCAGGATAGGTGCGCAGATTGCTCACCCACTCCTGCAGGCGGGGCAGGCGCTCGTCAGCATCGATGAGTCGGCGAAGGCGGCGAGCAGCCCCCAAGGTGGTGGCAATCTGCACCAGCTCTTCCCCGCTCAGAATGCCCCCCCGTTCGGCCCGTTCCAGGGCCGGCAGCAAGTTGTGGATCCCGTCCAGAGAAATCCCCCCTGGCTGGCTGCAATCCAGCCGGATGGCCTCCTCCGTTTGATCAAGACAGACCTCGCTCTCGGCGCGGCTCCGCCAGGGATCCAGCTCTAGGCAGGCGCGGCGGCCTAGGGGTGTGGCGGCAAAGCTGGCCAAGTGTTGGCAGAGGCGGGGCCACTCCAACAATTCCAAAGTTTCTTGGCGGAGGGAAGGATCGGGCTCAGAACAGATCGGCAGCAGGTTGAAAGTAGTGGGCGTAGGCATTCCTGAAGAAATTAGCCATTCGAGGAAGAACGGAGCTGCAGCCGCTTCATCTCTTGCAAAAACTGCCGCTGGTAGTTGAGAAAGGCAGTGTGCCACTCGCGGAAGCGACGCTCACCATCGCGCACCAACATCTGTCGGTAGTGCTCGGAGTTGAGACGGGGCCGGGCCGAGTTCATGGGGATCGAAGACGCTCTGCCCCTATTGTGGCAGGCCGCGGGGCGCCTTTCATAGCTTCCAACCTGCGGGCAGGCGAGAAAGCACCCCATCTGTTCTGCCGGTGAGGGGAGATTTTTTGCTTGCAGTATGGCCGAACTTGGCAGTCGGCCTTGGCATACTGGAAGAGTCGTCGTACCTCAGCTACGCAAGTCAAATCCGTGCGCAAACGAGTGACCCTGATTTTTCCTCGCCACTTGGTGAATGTGCCCCTCACCTATCGTCTGGCGAAAGACTTCGATGTAGCCGCCAACATCGTCCGTGCCAGAGTAACCCCTAACGAAGTGGGCACCCTGGTGGTGGAGCTCTCGGGAGATATCGACCAGGTGGAGGCGGGGCTGGAGTGGGTGCAGTCTTTGGGCATTGAGGTGGCCGAGCGGGCTAAAGAAATTCAGATCGACCCAGATTTGTGCGTGGATTGCGGCTTGTGTACGGGCGTTTGCCCCACCGAGGCACTGAAGATTTCCGCTCCCGACTGGAAACTGGAGTTTCTGCGTAATCGCTGTGTTATGTGCGAACAATGCATCCCCACCTGCCCTGTCGGGGCCATCAGCACGAGTTTATAGCGATGAGGCGAAGAGCCGGCTAAGCCGACAAGTTCATTCACTATTACAATGCTGTAATATGACCCCGATTGGACTGGATTTGCCCAGGTTAATTCGAGGCAACTGGATATGCTCTCTACCTCGACGCTCATTGGCTTGACCTATGCTGCGCTAGCAGTTCTCTACCTGCTGGTGCTGCCGTTCTTGTTTTTGGTGTACGTGGACAAGCGCTGGAACTACAGCGGTGCCTGGGAAAAGGTGTTGATGTTTTTCCTAGTTTTGTTTTTCTTCCCCGGTATGGTGCTCGTGGCTCCCTTCATGACGTTTCGGCCCAAGCCGCGTTCGCTCTAGAGCTCGCCCTTCTGCAACCTACCAGCCATGCGCAGACGGGATGTTCTCGGCATTGGCCTAGCCCTGCTCTTGGGGGGAGGACTTCTCTACGGGCTGCTGCTTTGGGCCGGCTTAGATACGGGCGCGGCGCAGCAGGTGTCGAGTGTGGTGTTTCTGCTGGGATGCCTGGGCTGGACGGTGGGCTACCTGAAGCGGGTGTTGAGCAGGGAAATGACTCTGAAGGCCCAGTGGGCCACTTTCGAGAGGCAGCAAATCCAAGAAAAACTTCACTCCCTCTCCCCGGAGGAGTGGCAGGCCTTGCAGGCCGAGCTGGCCTCCGAAACCGAAGAGGAAGCTGAGGGTGGTTTGACCGAGCAAGGCAAGTGCTGAGGCCGCCGGGCAAGCTGTACCCAAAAACTTGTCGCAGATCGGTGGAGTTTCAGCTAGAAACTGCAGGAGCCCCGCACTGTACCCCCTCAATCCCCCCGCCCCCCTGCCCCCATATACGGGGGGTTGGGGGAGAAGGGGGGGCGGTCGGAGTCGGGTAGTTTACGTATCCAAGCGGCTGGGTCAGCCCAGCACTACCGGTATAGCTAGTTACTGTTTCTTCTCTATTGGAAATGCTACCTTGCGCCGTAGGCAAAGTTGTAAACTAAGGCAAGTCGTTTCTCTGCTCACCGTGACCAAGACCGTTCTGGTGGCTCAGGGTCAGCTTTTGCAAGCCCAGCTCTGGAAGCTGGTGCTGGAGTCTCAGCGCCATACAGTGGTGCTGGTTTCTCCTCAGGCAGATCTGGTGGAGGTGGTGGCAACTCATTCTCCGGATCTGATGGTGGTGGATATGACGACGGGGCTGTTTAACCCCTATGCCTTTTGTCGAGAGTGTCGGAGCCGGCTTCCGGATATCCCTGTGATTCTCACTCATTACCCTCGTCGCCCCATCGAGCCGGCAGAGCGGCGCTGGGCCATTTACCAGGGGGCAGCCGAGGTGATCCCCGGTTTGGACGAAGCCGACGACATTCTCCACTCCCTCGAGCAAATTTACAAGGCAGCCAGGTGGTCTTTTCCCATCGACACGGAAGCTCTTCACGCGGTTCTCGAGCAGCTGGGTTTGTGGTCTGAAAAAGACAGCCCCCCTCCTTCCCCGTCCGTTGCAACAGAAGAACGCCAAGAGCAAACGGCTGCGCCCCCGCCGGCAAAGTATCCATTGATGTATCGGGGCCGCCCTGTCGAGTGAGCTGCAAGCGCTCCACACCACTAACGCGAAGCAGAGGGGATCCCTTGGGCGCTTTTCTCCCCTGGCGGGGTTGGGGATCAGGGCAGCACCAGCGCTAGGGTCGTGCCCTGGGATCCCGTCTCCACCAAACACAAGTCTCCTCCGTGGGCTTGCAGGATACGTTTGGCGATGTACAGCCCCAGACCTCCTGAGCCGGTCGGGTAGTGCTGGCCGGCGATGTGAATGGGTTGGGCGATGTAGGGCTGGGCCAGCTCTTCCAGGGGAGCCGGCAGGCCGGGCCCGTCATCCCGCACCTGGATCTGGCGAGGGCTGATGGTCAGCACCACCACCTGGCGGGCGTAGCGCAAGGCATTGTCCACCAGGTTCACCAGCGCCCGTTCCAGCTCGGCCTCATCGGCATTGGCCCACCCTTCTCCCTCCACTCGCAGGTCGATCCCCCGTTCTCGGGCCAGGGATCCCATGCGTTCGGCCACCCGTCGGGCCAGGGATCCCAGATCGCAAAGACGAGGATGTAGCTCGATCTCGCCCCGCTCTAGGCGGTGGGCCTCCACCATCCGCTGCACCAGGGACAGATTGCGTTGGTTCTCCTGCAAGATGCGATCCAGAAGGGCAAGCCGCTCTTCCGGCTGCAACTGCTGCTCCTGCTTGAGGGCACTTAGCAAATGCCCAAAGGCAATGAGAGGGGTTTTCAGGTCATGCACCAAGGTGGCGGTAAAGGCTTCCCGCCGCAATTGGTCAATCTGGATCTGGCGCAGCAGATGGGCAAAGGCCTGGCGCAGGATCAAAGCCTCTTGGGGATCCCCGGGGCGGAGCAGCAAATTCCAACGGGCCGGCTGGCTAATTAAGGTTTCCAGATGGCCCAGCTCGCGGGCCAGCAAGGTGAGGGGCCGCAAGATTAGGGAAGACAGGACATAGCCCACCACTGCCGATAGCCCTGCTAGCAAAGGGATCCACAGCAGCAGCAGGACAGATCCCTCGGGGCTGAGCTCTGTGCCGGGGAGGATCCACTGCACCGACAGGATGAAAACCAAGTTGGGGACAAAGGAAAGGCTGGCAATCACCAGCGCCACCTGAGTGCGCAGGCTGTGGGGGAAGCGGCGGCGCCAGAACTCAAGTAGACGGCGTCTCAAGGGGGAACGGGAGAGAGGGCTGAGTTGAATTAGGCCAGGAGCGAACAGGCAAGTCAAGAGGGCTGGCAAAAAGTGGGGGCTAAATCCGCCAGAGATAGATGGTGTAGGTGTTGATAACATCTGACACGGTGGTGGTGGCGGTGGGCGGCCAATCCCCCATATCGAAAGTGTGGGTGACCAGGCGGGCGCCAGGCCGGAGCTCGCTGCGCAGCTTGTCTCGAATCAGCAGGTGGGAGCGGGGCAGCAAATAACAGGTCACCACCGTCGCTGGCGAGAGATCCAGGGTGAGCAAGTCCTGCTGCCGAAAACTGACCCGATCCTGAACCTGAGCGGCTTGGGCCGCCTGCTGTGCCTCTAGGATGCGCTCTGGGTCGATATCCACCCCCAGGCCCCGCGTGCCGCAGCGCTGGGCTGCCCGGATAGGAATGCGGCCATCCCCACAGCCCAAGTCGTAGAGGAGATCGTCGCCCCGCACCTGCGCCAGATCCAGCATGGCGTCGATCACCAGGGGCAAGGTGCGCACGTAGGGAGCCAGGCTCTCCCTACCGGAGCGGTTCTGAATGGGTTTGAAACCACGAGGTGCCACGGTGGAGCCGGGAGAGAGCTTTCCCCCTATTTTAGGATCCCTTGGCTGCCGCCTCTTTTGCGGAGAGAGCAGAAAGCACGGTGGCAGGGATTGGGGTTCTCAATCTTAGATTTTGCGGTTCTGTTGTTATCGCGCAGTTGGCACCTTGAGGTGCTGGGGAGGCTTTTCCAGACCGCTATGGCTGGGAGCGCAGTTTTCCGTCCGTGCCGGAGTCTTGCTGAGGATTTTTGGGGTTTCCTAGCTGCAAACTGATACATTTACGCTGAACACTGCTGAGCATTACTGCTCAGCGGTGAAGCGATA
>NZ_JANSHJ010000052.1:0-6698 GCF_047502615.1 Synechococcus sp. W60.3
CTGCTGGCCGACTACGGCTACTCCCCCTACGCCACCACCCTGGAGACCACCCGCCCCTTTGCCGAACAGCACCCGGAGCAGGTGCGAAAATTTGTAGCTGCCTCCATCCAGGGCTGGCAGAGCTACCTAGAGGATCCCCGCCCCGGCAATCGCCTCATCCGCCAAGACAACCCCAACATGAGCGAGGCCCTCCTGGCCTACGCCCACCAAGCCCTAAAAGACTACGGCCTTCTCACCAGTGGAGATGCCGCCACGCTGGGGATCGGCGCCATGACCCACCAGCGCTGGCAAACCTACTTTCAGGAGATGGTGGCCCTGGGGATCGGCGCAGCGGGTCTGGAGGTTCGCCAAGCCTATACCCTCGACTTCCTCCCCGGCCCCACTGCCTAAGGGATCCCCACTTCCATCGCCGCCAAACTGTGCAAAAGCGGGGATCCCTGCATCCCCAGCTCATGGCGCCGGTGCATTTGGTTTGTCAGCAAGTAGGCCAAAGGTGGGTGGCCGCTCAGCCGTTGGCGGGGGTGGGGCAGATGGTCGTTGCCGAACTGGTGGCGGTACTCCTCCGAGTCGATAAAGGCATTGACCATGGCCTGCAAGCCCTGGTGCACCAAAATGTCGTGGTAGGCGGCCACCTCCTCCTTGCTGGCCGGGGCCCGTCCCAAAAAGTGCTTGAAACCCTGCTCCACACAGCGGGTGTTGCAGCCGGCACTGAAAAAGAGTTGCCGGTAGAGCCGGGATCCCCCAATTTGGCGAACCAAGCGCTTGATCCCAATTCGGCCCCGCAAGAAGTCCTGCTCGATCTTCTCCAGCTCTCCCGCCTTCTCGTGCTGGTAGGGCTGGCGTTCCAAAAGCTGTTGGTAGGCGGCCCGCAACAGGTTTTGCAACAGTTGCGGATCCCGCTGGCGTAGTTCCATAGCGATAGCTCCCAAGCAACGCGACCGACAAAAAGCGATTAGCCAAAAGATCGACTTAAAGAAACGATGAAGATAGAGTTGCTCGATAACTTTTACAGTCGGCAGTAGCCCGATCCAAAAATTGTCAATGCCAACCTGGAACCCAATCGAGCAAAAGCCCTACTCAAGATTTATCTTGTCGATAAGATGAACTGGGGAAGCTTGCGATAAATATTTACGAGAAGGCCACAGTTTTCTCGGGTTTACGTGATTCTACTTTCGAGCTTTCTGGATGGATAACTTTTCCGTATCTACTCGTAGTTAAAGATTATGACATTTTGATTCTTCCAGCCTGGTCAAAATCCAGAATACGAGTAGAAACTGATTTTCCGCTTGCATTGCTTTTGCGGCAGGGCGTGCCTGTCGGCAGAGGTTTTGTTTGCTTTGAACTTGGGGATCCCGCCTATGGTGAAACAAATCCGGCTAGAGCCCCTATCCCGCGTCTCGGAGGTGGATACCTACAGCAATTTGCTGTCGGCCATTTTGTCGGAGGAGCTCCATGTCTCAAAGGAATGCAACGGTCGCGGCCTCTGCGCCACCTGTCATGTCCACGTCAAGGAGGGGATGGAGGCTCTTACCCCCATCACCCCCCGCGAGGCGAAAACCCTGGAGACAATCACCAGCGCCCGCAGCAATTCCCGGCTGGCCTGTCAGGCGCGGGTGGTGGCCGATGGGGTGGTGGTGGAGCTGCCGCCGGGGATGTACGTGAACTCGCTCAGGGATATCGAAGTGCTCATCGGTCGGCGGGCCGAACAAGATCTGCTCCACCCGCGGACGGGGCGCGTTTTGGTGGAGCAGGGCAAGATCATCACTCGCTCCACCGTCAAGCAACTGGAAAACGAAGATTTTCGCATCATCGGCAGCACCCTTGCCCAGACCAGCGAGGCCTAAGGGATCGCGGCAGCTTAGCTAGGCCGCTGCGGGGGCGCAATCCCCGTGGCTCACAGGCAAAAAAGGCCAGGCTAGAGGCTCAATAGATTGAATTTCAACAAGAAGGCAGCCCATCAAAGCTAGGGACTTTTCCGATTACTTTGCCGTCTAGATTGCTCCTTAGGAGAAAGCCATGGTTAGCACCACCACTCGATCGGATCCCCGTCCCGCAGTCACCATGCCGGTGGGCCGCGACAAGCACGCTCACTACAGCTACCGCGATTTCTTCCGCTTTAACCGAGAGCAAGGCACGATTATCGACTGGAATAACACCCAAAACCTGCTGCTTAGCGAAGACTTCATTGTCGGCCTGCAGGCCGGCCTAGAGCGGGAAGTGGGCGATGCCTCTGCGGCGGTGATGTACACCATCGGCAAGGAGTGGGGCGTCCGCGATGCCCAGCACTTTTCCCAGTGGTACGAGCGGGAGTACGGGGTTGGGGTCAAGCAGTCCAACCTTTTGTTTTTGCTGGAGACCTGGTGGTGGCCCTTTACGGCGCAAGGGTGGGGCAAGTGGGAGGTGGAAACCGAATCCAAACAAAAAGGGTTCTTGTTCATCAACCTGTTTGACTCGATGGTGGCCCGCACCCTGGGCGACGTGGGCAAACCGGTTTGTCACCTCTATGCCGGGCTGTTTGCCGGATTTTTCTCTGCCATGACCTCCCGTGAGCTGGCCTGCATCGAGATCCAGTGCTACGCAATGGGCGAAACCTACTGCAAGTTTTTGCTGGGCAGCCAAGAGCGCATCGATGCCGCCAATTTCTGGATGAGCGAAGGGGCCAGCGCCCGTGAGATCGAGCAGCGTTTGCGCCAACTGTGAGGCCTGCCTGTGGCTTTTGCAGTCCCTCTCTTCGGCATTGTGGGGAGGATGCCTATGCTTACTTCCAACCTCAACCCCAATCTGGACTTAGGGCAACCGCTAGCAGTTTTTTTGCAAGGGTTGAATTGGGATAACCGTCCCTCAGTCCAGACCTTTTTCTCCTCAGAAGTGTTGCCGGAGTTCGGCGCGTCCCTGCTTTTGGCCCAGTCGGTGTTTTTGCCGGCTGCAATTGGTCGGGCATCTGCCTGCGCCCAGAGCTGCCGCCAGAGGATCCCTTTACCCTTGAGGATTTTGCCGCTTTGTTTGGCGGAGCTTTGCTTTAGCCCTGCTTGGCCCCAACTTAGGCCTTGCTTCCTCGAGCCGCTCGATCTTTTGACTCGTATCGCGTTTTTTAAGGAGACCTCACCCATGAACGACCTTCGCCCTTGGCCGGAGCGCATTGCCGATCGAGAAGGGGATTACCTGACACCCGACGATCTGCAAGATCTCATCCGCTACGCCCTCTCGTTTCCAGAGCGGCTGGATCTCTACCAAGTCTTGCAACAACAAGAGCGGGCGTGGATCGAGCAGGTTCTGCAACAGCACGGGTACACCGGCGGGGCAGAATCCTCTCTTACCCCCGCTCAGCGCCTCTTGGCCCGGCAACTGGCCTTCTGCCTGCGCTCCCTGGGCTTGAGCCTGTTGCTGGGGGATCCCACCCCTCTGCAGCAGGGGACCCTTGGCGCGATGGAACAGTATTTGGGGCTGCCGCAGGCGCTGGATCAACTAGGTGCAGTGGTGCAGGGATCCCTGTCAGCAGAGCAATGGGAACTGCTTGCCCCCTACTGGCAACTCCTGCGGGCTACTGGGGATCCCTCTTCTGCCCCTTTGCCTAAAGCCAAGGCAGAAGGGGCCTCGGAACCGGCACCTACCCTGATGGAAATGTTCGCGTAAGACCAGCCAACGGAGGCTCCCGATGATGCTGATGAATTCAAGCGTGGCCGAGCTGATGCAGCAAAGCGAGGGTCGCTATCTGCGCCCAGATGAGTTGAAAACCCTACACGCCTACGTGGAAGGGATCCCCAAACGAGTCCGCCTATATCAAGTCCTGCAGGCCAAGGAGCAGGAGCTGGTGGATTGGGTGATGGAAAAGTTCCAACAGATGATGCCGAATTTGCCCCGCCAACATGGGCACCTGGCCTGGGAGCGCTGCCGCCGCGACTTGATCATGGTGTGGCGCTACTGCTGCCTGGCTATGCTGCTCAATGACGAGGATTACCTGCGGGATAAGTTGCTCTACTGGCTGGAGACGATCCTGAAATCTTTCAAGATGCGCGACCAGTGCCAGCCCGCCTACAAGTTGATGCTCGACTCCCTCAGCGCTGTTTTCGGCCCCGAAGAGAGCGAGTCCATCCGCCCCTACGTGCTCTTGGCCAAGTCGATGCTGGTCAACTAGAGTCCAGAGGACAGCCATGACCACCCTGCAAGAGCTCCTGCAAGACCAGATCCTGCCCGGCCACTGCTTCAGCCCTGCCTACTACATCCGCCCCGACATCCACAGCGGCCTGCTCTACAGCCGGGGAGGATACCGCCTGGCGGCCTTTCCCATGCCCCTCTTGGAAGCCATCTACGCCGGCTTGCGCTACGAAACCGGCCAAGCCACCCGCGTCATCCTCTACAACTGTGGTCGCGAGTGGGGAGAGGCGTTTTTCCGCCGCATTGAAGCCGCATTGAAGACGAACTCTCCCGCTACTACCAACAGCCGTTGCAGGAATTGCCGATGGGGATCTTCCTCGATGCCCTCAGCGATCTCTGGGCCACCCACGGCTGGGGCCGCCTGGAGCTGGATTTTTCCGCCGCCGACCGCGGCCTGGTTCAAGCCAAGATCCGCAACTCCGGCTTTGCCCTGGCTGCTCGTGCCAGCCTTAGGCCGGAGGAACTGTCTGCGCGGCGGGAGCCGGCTGGCCATCTGGAGGCGGGCATGCTGGCCGGCCTCTTCTCCTTGCTCTCGGAACGGGATCTAGTCTGTGTGCAGACCACCTGCGAGTCCCTGGGGGCCGACCTCAACCGCTTCCTCATCGGCACCGCCCAGCGCCTGCACAATTGTGAAGAATGGGTGCGCAAAGGCCTCTCCCACGAGGAGATTTGGGATCGGCTGGCCGCCGGTTCCTAGGGAGGGATCCCTGCTGAAGACCCATGTTTCCAGGCTGGCAGAGAAGGAGAGAATTGAATTTTTCTGGGTCTTAAGACTTGTAAAGACAAAGACAAATCTCCCTGCTCAATCTTTCATCTTTTGCAAAGTTTTTTGGGCTCCTCGGCCAGTAGGTCCTCAACTGAGCAGCCGTCGAGATCCCAATTGCTAAGAAAGTTAGCTGTCCTTAGGGATCCCTGCGTAATATATTTTTTCACACGCTCCCCTACAAATTCGCCATCCTAAATATTAGCTATTCCAAGTCTTGAGCAGTTGCGAAGGGGGAGAGGCAATGAATGCTCAGCAACGGAGCCAAATCATCGCTTCGGAGTGGATGATCGACAGCCAAAATCCGGTTCATTCCATTTCCCGGCTGAAGCGGCGGGCAACTTACTCCGACGTTACCCTTTGGTGGCTGGTGGTGCAGCTCAATCTGAGCGAGCACAACTCCATTCATTCTGATCCTCGCTAGGATTGACAGCCCAAGGAGAGTCGGTTAGAAGGGAATTCCAGCCCAAAACATCCTCACTCACGAGTCCAACTCGAAAGTTAAAGCAAGCTAAAAAAACAAAAGAAGAGCTGAAACTTGAGGTAAGCAACTTCTCAAGCAACAGCTCTTCCGTTCAAGGCGAGACCAATAGAGAGAAGCGGGGATCCCGATGCTCCCTAATCTGTCGGGGGCAAAGCCGCCACCTGAGCCGGTTGCACCGGCAGGAGGGGCCGTTGCACAATTTCCGTCGGCAGGGCACTGCGCAACTGAGCAGCTACCGCCACCGTTGTAACGTCGTAGGTTTGGGTAGCCAGCCGCGGGTAGAGGCCAATGCCGAGAATCGGCAACAGCAGACAGAGAGCCACCGCCATTTCCCGCGGGCGCAGATCGCCCGGGTACTCTTCCAGCACCAGGCTGGGATCCGAAGGGCCATAGAAAGTCTGCCGCAGCAGAGAAAGCAAGTAGACAGGCGTCAAGATAAGACCCACTGCCGCCAGCAGCGCCACCCCTGCTTTGAAGGCTGGTGCATAGGCATCGCTGGTGGTCAAGCCCAAAAATACCGTCAGCTCGGCCACAAAGCCGCTCATCCCCGGCAGCGCCAAAGAGGCCAAAGCTCCTGCCGTAAACAGGGCAAAGGTCTTGGGCAGTTGCTTGGCCAATCCTCCCAACTTCTCCAGAAAAAGGGTGTGGGTGCGCTCATAGGTGATCCCTGTCAAGAAGAAGAGCACCGCCGCGATCAGCCCGTGGGAGATCATCTGCAGCAGAGCGCCATTAAGCCCCAGCTCCGTAAAAGTTGCCATGCCAATCAACACAAAACCCATGTGGGCAATGGAGGAGTAGGCTAGCCGCCGCTTGAGGTGGTTTTGTCCCAAGGCCGCCAGCGCCCCATAGATGATGTTCACTGCCCCCAGCACCGCCAGCACTGGCGCGAAGTACACATGCGCCTCCGACAAGATGCCCACGTTTAGGCGGATCAGGCCGTAGCCCCCCATCTTGAGCAGCACCCCGGCCAGGATCATGGAAATGGGCGCCGAGGCTTCGCTATGAGCATCCGGCAGCCAGGTGTGCAGCGGAAAGACCGGCAGCTTCACCCCAAAGGCAATTAGGAAAGCTGCATACGCCAAGATCTGGAGAGCCAGCGGATAGGACTTGGCCCCCAGCTCTGCCATCTCCAAGCTAAAGCCCTCGCTGCCAAAGGCCATCGCCAGGGATCCCACCAGAATGAAAATAGAGGCGGCAGCGGTGTAGAGGATAAACTTGGTGGCGGCGTACTGGCGCTGTGGCCCACCCCAGATGGCAATCAGGAGATAAACGGGCACCAGCTCGATCTCCCACATC
>NZ_JANSHJ010000013.1:0-67926 GCF_047502615.1 Synechococcus sp. W60.3
CCACCCGCATGCCCTACAACGCCGACAAGGGTTGGACGGGGAACTTGATCGGGGGCGCCAGCCTTTGGTTGGTGAAGGATCTGCCCAAAGAGGTGGAAGAGGGGGCGCTGACCTTCATGTTGTGGCTGAATAACACCGAAAATGCTGCCGAATGGCACCAAGTGACCGGCTATCTGCCCATTCGCAAAAGCTCGGTAGCCTTGCTGGAGTCGCAGGGCTGGTTCAAGGAAAACCCCAACTTCTTCACTGCTATCGACCAAATCAACAACTCCAAGGTCACTCCTGCCACCCGTGGGGCGTTGCTGGGAGCCTTTCCTGAGATTCGCAATGTGGTAACCCAGACCATGGAAGATCTCATGCTCAAGGGCGGGGATCCGGCCCAAGCCATGGCCAGGGCCAACGAGACTGCCAACCGGCTTCTGGCCGAGTACAACTCCCTCTATCAGTAATTGGTCAGGAGCTGGGCTACAGCAAAGCAAAATCTGAGGATGGGGGGTGGGCGGCGGCCTGCCCCTTTTTGGCTTTTGCAAGGTTGGATGGGAGAGAGAACATGGGGAAATGGATCCAAGTGCTGCTGCCGCTGCTGGCGGGGTTGTCGGGGGCCCTCTGGGTGGGATCCCGTTTTCGGCGCATCGAGCGGCCTGTGCTGCTGGGGGCGGCTCTGGGGGGGCTGGCAGGAGGGTTGGGATCCCTGATCTTCATGGTGCCGCTGGATTTTTGCACCTTTGAGCCGGAGCGCAAGGCCATCGACCTCGCTTTTGGCGTGGGGTTGGTGCTGGCGGGCATGGCCATCCCCCTCTGGCCGCTGCTGGCCTAGATCCGCAAGGAGCGGGAGCGCCGCCTGGGGATCCCCAGTGCAGCTCCCCAAGAGAGGGGTATCTTCAAGCAGGGGTGGCTGGCCTGGCTGCTCTTGTTGCCCACCTTCGCCATTTTGGTGGTGTTTCTCTACTATCCAGGGCTGGATACCCTGCGCCTCTCCACCCTGCTCACCTTTGTGGGCGCGCCGCGCAGCCGCTTCGTCTGTGTGGACAACTTTACCGCTCTGCTGACGGATGCCACCTATCTGCGCAGCCTGGGGATTACCTTCGCCATTTCGGCGGCCATCGTGGTGTTGGGGCTGAGCGGATCCCTGTTGATTGCCACGCTGGCCTACCAGCCCATCCGCGGGGCGGCAATCTATCGCATCTTGCTGATCTGGCCCTACGCCATTTCGCCAGCAGTGGCCGGTATCATCTTTTTCATTATCTTCAACCCCTTGGGCGGCGTAGCCAACTACTTGCTGGGGTTAGTAGGGATCCCACGTTTGAACTGGCTGAGCGATCCCAATTTAGCCCCTTGGGTGGTGATCTTTGCCAGCGTTTGGAAGCAAATGGGCTACAACATTTTGTTTTATCTGGCTGGGCTGCAAAACCTGCCTAAAGATTTGCAGGAGGCGGCTGCCATCGATGGGGCGGGGGCCCTTCGCCGCTTCTTTTCCATCACTCTACCGCTGCTTTCCCCCATCACCTTCTTTTTGGTGATCACCAACATGACCTACGCCTTTTTCGATATTTTCGGCACCATTGATTTGCTGACTGCCGGCGGCCCTTCCGGATCCACCTCGGTGTTGATGTACGAGATCTACAAGATTGGCGTATCGTCAGGCAATTTGGGCAGGGCAGCCGCCCAATCCATTGTGCTCTTCTTAATTGTGGTGAGCCTGACGATCCTGCAATTCCGCACCACCGAGCGGAATGTAAGGTATGGGGGATAACGGGGCTGGGGGAGAGAGCAAAATCTAGGATTCGTCAGCTTCCGACGGCTTAGAAGGGTCAGACAACTCGCGCCATTGCTTGAAAACATTGCCTAGGTTGCGGCGGAACTCGTCAATCCCCAGCAGGGATCCCGGCTCTGGATCCCAAGAAGCCGAGAACACGCCGTAGCTAATGCCCAAAAAGCCAAGGCCGAAAAAGGCCAGCGACTCCACCAAAGTAAAGTAGGGGGGCAGGGCTATCACATGGTTGGTTAAGAGATAGTAATTGACAAAAAAGCTGCTCAAGCCAAGGCCAGAAGGGATCCCGGAAAAGACCAAGATCCGCCGCACCATACGCCGGCTGACCTCAGGGGGAATGACAGCAACCGGCTCTCTTTGGGTCGGTTGCGTCTCCACCTGAGCAGGGGTAGAGCTGGAGCGGCGGCGGGAGGCTTTGGAATAGCGGCTGGACTTGCCCACGAAGGTAGCTCTCCGACAGTGATTTAGCTAGCTGCCTACTTTTTCACCCGAATGTTCAACCGTTCGGCCAGCTCCCGGAAGCGGTCGGGAGAACGTTTGGCAATGTAGTTGAGCAGCCGCTTACGCCGACCGATCATCATCATTAGGCCGCGGCGCGAGTTGAAATCTTTCGGGTTTTTCTGAAGGTGCTGCGAGAGTTGGTTGATACGGCTGGTTAGAAGAGCAACTTGTACCTCGGCAGAGCCGGTGTCAGTGTCGTGAAGTCGGTAGGTCTCGATAATCTCCTGCTTCTCTTGCTGCAGTAAGGCCATAAGTTCACAAAAACTGGATGCACTGCCTCAGAATGATAACATCGGCTTTTCGTCCTTTGCTATAGCCGGGTTAGGGGGAGAAAAGGAGATGACGACAACTTCTGGGGATCTGCCGGCCTTGCTGGAGCTGTTGAGCTCTCAGAACTTGGGGGATCGGCTGCGCGCCGTCAACAAGGCCAGAGAGCTCCCCGCGACCGAAGCCTTGACGCTGTTGCAGCGAGCTGTAACCGACGAGAATGCCCGCGTCCGCTATGCCGCCATTAGCCAATTGGGCACGCTCTCCGGCGCAGGTGTCGACCCGGCTGCCCTTTTGCCGATTCTGCGACAGTTTTTGCGAGAGGACCCCGAGTTCGATGTGCGGGCTGCCGCCGCCGCCGCCCTGGGGGATCTGAAGCAGCCACAGGCCCTAGACGATCTGCTAGAGGCTTACCGGCGAGAGACGGAGTGGCTGGTGCGCTTTAGCATTGTCGCCGCGCTGGGCGAGCTGGGCAACCCCGCCGCCTTCGACACCCTAGTGCAGGTTTTACAGGAAGGAGACGAGCTGCTAACAACAGCCGCTGCCGCTGCCCTGGGAGATCTAGGGGATCCGCGGGCCATCCCCCATTTGGAGCCCCTCATCGATTCGGACGATTGGCAGTTGCGCTACCGCGTCTGCATTGCTCTAGCCCAGCTCGGCACCGAAGCCGCCCGCCCCGGCCTAACCCGGCTGGCCCAGGATCCCCAAGAGCAGGTGGCCGCCCACGCCCGCACCGCCCTGGCATCTCTGTAGGCAGCAAGACCACCAAAGCTTGCCTCTCCACCGCCCAGACCGGCCTCCCTCCTCAAGAGAGGCGAGCTAGCTCATGGCATTGATGATGTAGTCGAAATAGGGGGCAGCCTCGGCGGCGGAGTCCGGATCCAGCAGGCTGAGGGCTGCTTCCTTCAAGAACACGATCGCATCGATCATACCGGCAATGGGCACGTTGAGGGCATTGTACATCTCCCGCACCCCTATCAAGCCGATGGATTCGATCGGCTCTTTGCTGCCGGCAATGATGCCATAGGTCACCAGGCGGAGATACCAGTCGTAGTCCCGCAGGCACTGGTTATAGCGCTTTTCGCCGTAGGCATTGCCGCCGGGTTGTATGTATTCGGGTCGCTTGGCAAATAGCTGCTTCTGCGCCTGATCGATAATGCGTTTTTTGTTCTCAGTTAACACCTGAGCGATCTGCAAACGCTTCTCGCCGCTGCTCATGTAATCTTTGATAGCTTGCAGTTCGCTGACGGAGAGATAGCGCAGTTGGTCGTCCGCGGTCTCGATGATCTGGTTGATCACGCTCACGGTAGGAATTCTCCTGTTTGCTAACTTGCTTTCAATTCAATTTGTTCACCAATCCGGCACCCATCCCGCAAGCCAAAGCTCGGCTCAGGAGATGAGAATATGGCCCAGAAAGCCAGCCTTGCCGCTTGCTCTCAGTTTAGGATAGGGCGAGCTTTCCCTCAAGCACCCACCCTGCGGGGCAGCGACCTCAGATGCGCCCCCGCAGCCATTGGGCCATCTCGTTGCGCCGCGGAGCCGCCTCCAGACACACCTCCTCTGTAATGCGCCCCTCTTGGTAGAGCCGAAACAGCGACTGGTTCATGGTACACATCCCCTCGTAGGAGCCGTCGGCAATCAGCTCCTCGATCTCGTCCACGGCACCCCGTTTGATGTAGTCGCGGATGGCATCGGTGTTGCGCATAATCTCGTGGGCAGCGGTGCGCTTGCCGTCGGTGGTGCGCACCAGCGTCTGGGCAATAATTGCTACTAGAGTCTCGGCCAGTTGCAGACGCATTGGCTCCTGCTCCTCTGGCCGGTAGATCCCCAAGAGACGCTCGATGGTGCGGACGGCGCTGTTGGTGTGCAGGGTTCCAAACACCAGGTGGCCCGTCTGGCCGGCCTTGAGAGCCGTATCCACGGTTTCGCGATCCCGCATCTCCCCGATGAGGATGATGTCCGGATCTTCCCGCAGCGAAGCCTTGAGGGCGTTGGCAAACTCCAGGGTGTGGATCCCGACCTCCCGCTGCCGCACCAGCGATTTCTTACTCTGGTGGACGAACTCGATGGGATCCTCAATCGAGATGATGTGCTTAGCAAAGTTGGAGTTGATGTAGTCCACCATCGCCGCCAGGGTTGTGGACTTCCCGGAGCCGGTGGGGCCTGTCACCAGTACCAGGCCCTTGTGCTCCTCGGCAATGCGCTTGAGCACCTCCGGCGCCCGCAACTGCTCCAGCGTCAAGATCTTGAGCGGGATCAGGCGCAGCACCATGGCAGGCCCTAGCAGAGAAACAAAGCAGTTAACCCGGCAGCGCACCAAGCCCTCGTACTGGATAGCGGTATCCAGCTCCAGGCACTCCTCAAACTGGCGGATTTGGTTCTCCGGCAGGCTTTCCCGCAGCCAGCTATAGAACACCTCGGTGGTGGTGACCGGGTAGTTGCCTATCACAATTTGCCCCCGATCCCGGAAACGGGGCACCTCTCCCACCCCCAGGTGAATATCCGAGTAGCCTTTTTCGTAGGCTTCCTGCACCAGTTGGCGCAGCGTCGGTCCAGCGGGGGCAGACTTAGGAGCAGCGGCGGCCACCGGGATCCGTCCAGCAGCCGTGGGGCGAGCCGGCGGCCCAAAAGGCGGAGCAGCCGAACCGGGGCTGGGGGGAGACACCTGAGGCCGGGCAGCAGGAGCTGGAGGGGGCGGAGACATCTGCGGGGGAGTGGCAGGGCCCGGCATGGGCACCGGCGTCTGCGGGGGGGCGACGGCCACATCTGGGGGGACGGGCCGGCCCAAGATGGGCTTGGGGGCGCTGGGGACAGGACGGGATCCGCTCCCGACAGGGGGAGGAGCAGCCCTGCCCAGCACCGGATCTAGCTGGGTTGGGGGTTCTGCCGAGGGCGCTTGCGCGGCCGCACGCGCGGGGCGCTGGATAACAGGCGGGGTCGGCGGCTTCCAACCGGAGTCTAAGTCGGTGGGAAATTGATTTTCGGGGCTAACCTCGCTCATAACAGGCCTCGCTTCTGGCAGGATCTGCGTCGATTTTAAGCTAGTATGCCCAGCCAGAGCAGAGGATTAGCTTTCTTGCCGGCAAAGCGCCGCGGCATCCTTAAAGGTTGGACGGGTGGCGAATGAGGCTCAAAAACTCCTCCCGCGTGCGGGGATCCTCCTGGAACACCCCCACCATCGAGCTGGTGACCGTCCAAGAGCCCGGCTTTTGCACCCCCCGCATCACCATGCACATGTGGGTAGCCTCGATAACCACCCCCACCCCATAGGGATCCAGCATGGTCATCAAAGCTTCCGCGATCTGGCGGGTAAGGCGCTCCTGAACCTGCAGGCGGCGGGAGTACATCTCGACAATGCGGGCGATCTTGCTCAGGCCCACCACCTTTTGGCGGGGGATGTAGGCAACATGGGCCTTGCCGATAAAGGGCAAGAGGTGGTGCTCGCAGAGGCTGAACAAAGTAATATCCCGCAGCAGCACCATCTCGTCGTGGCCCTCGTCGAAGATGGCGCCGTTGATGAGATCTTCCAGGGACTGCCGATAGCCGCTGGTCAAAAATTTCAGGGCGGCCACCACCCGCTCCGGCGTTTTCTTGAGGCCCTCCCGCTGCGGATCCTCCCCAATTCCCCGCAGCAACGTCTCCACTGCCGCTACCATCGCCGGATCCAGGCTCTCTGAGCCCTCGGGCTCTTGCCCCGCCGCATGGGACAGATCTCGGACAAGGCGAGACTTCAGGTTGGCTTTGTCGTTGAGTCGAAACTCGGCACCGGATCCAGGCTTGGCAAGAGTCATAGCAGGATATTCCTTGGGTTGAACGAAGGGTTGAAGGAACTTGTCAAGGGAGGCGGTGCAGGCAGATCTCCTCAAAAGCTCAGTCACAAAGGCCGTTACAGGAAAAGCCAGCTCCAGCCCGGCCTAAAAGGCCCCTGCTGCCGGCATGAGGGTCAGATCTTCCACCACGGCACCCTTGGGCAGGCGAACGATGTGGGCAATCAAGTCCGCCACCAACTCCGGCGAGAGCATTTTGGAACGGTCGAAATCGACCTGAACTGTATCCCAAAGAGGTGTATCCACAGCTCCGGGACACAGGCTGGTCACCCGAATGCCATGCTGCCGTTCCTCTGCGGCCAGGGCTTGAGAAAAGCCCAGCAGGCCAAACTTACTGGCGCAGTAAGCCCCCCAATTGGGAAAGGCTCGCTTGCCCGCAATGGAGATAATGTTGACAATCGTGCCGCAGCGCTGCCGGCGCATCGCCGGCAGGACGGCTTGGGCACAGAGAAAAGCTGCCGTCAGGTTCAAGTCGATCACCCGCTGCCAATCGGACAAAGATAAGGTGGCCAAAGGCCCGACATGGGCTATGCCGGCGTTATTGACCAAGACATCACAAACACCAAATTGATCCAGGAGAGCCTGCAACCGCTGCGGCAGGGCTCTTAAGTCGGCCAAGTCGATGGGAAAAACCTCCGCCTTTCCTCCCTTTGCCTGGATCTCCGCCTGTACCCCCAGCAAATCGGGATGGGAACGGGCCACCAGAGCAACTGCCACCCCCTGCCGAGCTAGGGCTAGGGCCACTGCTTTGCCGATCCCTCGACTGGCCCCCGTAATCAGGGCACGTTCGGGAAACTGGGTCTCAAAACTCATCCACAATAAAACTCTGGGATGCGCCGTCGAGAATAAGCGCCACCAGAGCCTGGGAAACTTCGTTAACCCAGTGTAACACTAATTCCTGCCTGCCCCTCCAAGCAAACAGGAAAGACTGGCATCGATCCCTCTCCGCCGCCCTCTAGCTGACTGGCGTCGGGCCGGGAAGGATCTGAGGTATGGTAGTCTGGTAAAGATAGTGAAAATCTTTTGCAACAACGATCATGGCCGAGTTTTTGATTTCCTCGACGTCCACCGCTGCCCGGACGGACTCTCCCTACATTCTTGAGGTTGAGCACATCAGCAAGGGGTTTCCCGGCCAGCGGCAGTTGGTTTTGCAGGAAGTGGCGTTTCGCCTGCCCCAGGGAGACATTCTGGGGATTGTCGGCCCATCGGGCTGTGGGAAGACCACTTTATTGCGCACCATTGCCGGCTTTGAGCAGCCAGACAGCGGGCGGATCCTGCTGGGGGGGCGAGTGGTGGCCGGGGAGGGGCAGTGGATCCCACCGGAGCGGCGGGGGGTGGGGCTGGTGTTTCAGGATTTTGCCCTGTTTCCCCACTTGGATGTGTTGGCCAATGTGATGTTTGGCCTCCGGCCCACTGCCCTGTTCGCGTCGGCAGCGGGGGGCGGCAGTCGCTCCTCCTCGGCTGAGGTGGGAGGCGCTGCCCAACAGGCGCGGGAACGGGCTGACGAGGTGTTGCGGTTGGTGGGTCTAGAGGACTACGCCCACCGCTATCCTCATGAACTTTCAGGCGGGCAGCAGCAGCGGGTGGCCCTGGCCCGAGCTCTGGCCCCCAAGCCCAGCCTAATCCTTTTGGATGAGCCGTTGAGCAACTTGGATGTGCAGGTGCGCTACTACTTGCGGGAAGAAATCCGCAAAATCCTCAAGCAAACCCAGACCTCGGCCATTTTCGTTACCCACGACCAAGAGGAGGCTCTCTGCCTTTCCGACTGGGTGGCGGTGATGCGGGAAGGCCGTATTGAGCAATGGGGATCCCCGGAGGAAGTCTATCGGGAGCCGGCTACCCGCTTTGTGGCGGAATTCATCGCCCAGGCCAACTTTCTTCGCTGTGAGCGGCGGGAGTTCGGTTGGCAAGCTGAGGGGCTGCTGCACATCCCATTTCAGGCTTTGAGGGATCAGCCCGATCCCCATCTGCGCCAGGGAGAGCTGATGATCCGGCAGGAGGAGTTACGTCTGCATCCCAATCCCCAGGGGAGAGTTACCATTCGGGATCGACAGTTTCTGGGGCGAGAGTATCGCTATTGTCTGGTTACAGAGACGGGCAAGCAATTGCACGCCCTGGCGCGGGAAGCTTTGCCGGTGGGCACGCGGGTTCAAGTTACCGTCGAGCAGGGCCGTCTGTTTCCCATTTCGGAACCTCAGTCAGTAGCGGGATCGGGAAGCAAGAGCTTTGCCTGATGGGAGCTTTGCCCTCAGCCCAGGCGCCCCACGCCGCTGCCGCGTTCCCAGGATCCTGCCTTCTCAGCCCAGACTCTACAGCCAGAGGATGGAGGGGCTATCTGTATTTGGTGTGGATCCGCTTTGTTAGACTCCGTATATAGTAGGAGGTGATGCGGGATCCCCACCCAAAACGAGGGCTTTACCCCTCGACAGGGGTTGAGCAAATGCTTTAACCTTGCCTTCTAGGGTGGCCCAGGGGGCGCTCGTCAAAAAGGGTAGAGGGGCGTAGTGTCAGCAAGGGCCAGCTTCGCCAGGCGCTGTCCCCAAAGTCCCAAGAGTGCGCCGCATGGCCAGCCTGAGCTGTGTTGAGCAAGGTGAGCTTGGTCAGCTCCTCTTGGGCAGAGGTCGTCGGTTAGTGTTTCAGGGATCTGACCCAATAGCAACGAAGACAAGGCGTGATGCCAGGAGTAGAGATGAAAATGATGCGCGGTAATGCAGTGCCGCTTTTGGGATCCCTCTGCCGCCGTAGAGCTCAGGCAGGCGGGCGGGCCGCGTTCGTAGCGGCAGTTCGCAGCACCCTCCTGCTGGGGTTGGCGGGGGTGATCTGGGGGGGAGTTCCTACTTTTGCTCAAGGGGGGCCCCTCTCGACTCAGGCAGTGGCAGCCCCCATGAGTCGTCAAGAAGTGGCGGAGCGGCTGAATCTGGTGCCGGTTTTTGCCATTGTGTCTCAGAACGGCACCCCTGTGGTCGCTAACGTAGAGCGGGAGGGTCGCACCATCCAGGTGGCTTCTTTCTGGCTGGATCAGAACCAAGCCCAGCAAGCGTTGGATCAGGTGAAAGCCAAGAACCCTGAGGTGGGCCAGCAAGCCCAGGTGGTGCCCATTCCCTTGGGCTACGCCTACGAAAAGTCGGAAGAAGAGCGGGCCAAGAATAGCAATCTGTACTTTGAGGTGGTGCCTCGGGCTGCTGATGTGGAGGCGGCCAAGCAAGTGCTGAAAGAAACGGGTCAGGAGGTGCCGCCGGAAGTGATCGGCGTGCCGCTGTTCTATGGCCGCTCGGGAGAGGGGTTGCTGACCATCGAGCAGGATGGCCAGGAGGTGGTGCCTTTCTTCTTCGACCGCAACGACCTGAAGGGGGCTTTAGACCGGGCGGCGGCGCAGAACCCCGAGGTGGTCGGCAAAACCCAGATCGAGGTCACTTCCCTGGCCATCGTGGTGGAGCGCATGTTAGCCCCTGACGCCCAGGAGGATGTGCAGAAGATCGCCTTCATTCCGCCGCGCGCGTCGCTGGAGTACGTGCAATCGTTAATTCGCTCTGCCACTCCCCAGCCCAATCCACCTGCCACTCCCCAGCCTCAGCGGCGTTGACCTAGCTCCTGATGGGATCCCCCTCTGCGCTGGTGCAGCAATTGCTGGCCTGGCGTGCCCAGGCTCTGCAGGCGGCGCAAGCCGCCGGCATCCCTCCTCAGGAGGTGGAACTTCTGCTTAGGGAACGGCTGGGCTGGGGATCGTTGGAGCGCTTGCTGGGTCGGCCCCCGACGCTGCAGGGGGATCCGCTGGCGGAGGTAGAGGAGCTGTGGCGGCGCCGGCTGACAGAGCGCATCCCCCTGCAGTACCTGCTGGGAAGGGTAGAGTGGGCAGGTTTGAGCTTGCGGGTAACGCCAGCGGTGTTGATCCCGCGCCCGGAGACCGAGCTGCTGGTGGAGCAAGCCTCCCTTTGGTTGCAGTCTAACCTGCTGCCGCCGGGATCCCCTTTTGCCGACCTGGGCACCGGCAGCGGGGCCATTGCCATCGCTTTGGCCCAGGGGCATCCCCAGTTGCAGCTTCTAGCGGTGGACGTGAGCCCAGAGGCTTTGGCCGTTGCGGCAGCCAATGTGGCGGACTATCATCTGCAGGAACGGGTGAAGCTGTTACAGGGATCCTGGTTTGCGCCTTTGGATCCCTGGCGAGGTCGGCTGCGTGGCCTGGTTTCCAACCCGCCCTATATCCCCACCGGGGAGCTGGCCTACCTCATGCCCGAGGTACGGCTGCACGAGCCACGACAGGCCCTCGATGGCGGGGAAGATGGGCTGGTGCACTTGCGGCTTTTGATTCAAAAAGCACCGGATTACTTGGCCCCCAACTCCTTTTGGGCGGTGGAGGTGATGCAAGGCCAAGCCCCTTGGGTGGCGGAGCAGTTGCAGGCCAGAGGCGGCTATCAGCAGATCCAAGTCCACCGGGATTTGGCCGGAATTGAGCGGGTGGTCAGCGCCCACTTCGTCGGCTAGAAAGTTGGGAAGAAAAAGGTAGGATCCAGGAGCGCGCCGTTGTCAAACTAGCTAAAACCCAAGGCTCTCCATCCGAACGCCCTGCTTCGAACATCAACGGGATCTCCTACCTTTTGTCCGAAGTACCTCTGGAGGAAACCCTTGCCCGCAGCAAAACCCGATCCTCCCTCCCAGCAGGCCGCTGCTGCCGTCAGGCAAGAGGCGGTGGATTGGCAGTTTGCGTTTGAGCGCTCGGAGGTGATGCGCGCCTTTCAGCAGGAGCTGCTCGTCAGCATTGGCCACGAGCTGCGCAACCCCCTCAGCAGCCAGATGGGATCCCTGCAGTTGGTGCTGTCCGATCTGTGCGATTCCCGCGAAGAAGAGCGGGAGTACCTTCAAAGTGCCAAAGAAGCGGTGGAGCGCCTGATCCAGTTGCTCGAGGAGTACAGCCGCCTGGCCCGCCACGACCTGCCCATTCAACCCTTGCAACCGAAGCCGACCCGACTCCGTCCCCTCCTTCAGGATGTGTACAGCCTAACTCGCCTACAGGCCCAGGATCAGGGCATTCGCTACGAATGGCCGATCCTACAACCGCCTTCTGCCTCTGAGCTGCCCGCCCTCCCGGACAGCCTTATGGTTTGGGCGGATCCCCACGGTTTGGTGCAGGCTCTGCTGGGGGTGTGTCGCTGGGGTATTCGCACCCTACGCTATGGTTCGATGGCTCTACACCTCTATCCCATCGCAGCAGCGGAGGGGCGCCTGTGCCTGGAGTGGAATCTGGAAGGGCGGTGCCATGTGCCCATCCAAACAAAGGGTTGCGCTGCTTGGCGGGTGAGCGAACGGCTCCTGAGAGAAATGGGGGGCGATCTGGAGCTTGGCGAAAGCAGCCTCCACCGGGTTGTCATCAAGGTAATCCTGCGCCTCGCCCAGTGATTTGGATCTGGGAGATCTGAAAAGCTTAACCTTCGCGGCGCAAGGCCAGCTCAGCGCGATCCAGTTGCATCAGCACCCGCTCCACCTTCTCTGGGTCAAGAGGCCGCTTGGAGGTGCGGTAGTGGGAGGCCACGGTGTTGAACACGGTGCGCAGAGTCGTAAAGGATTGCAGCTTGTCGTAGCGATGGCCATGGTAGCGCCCTGCAAATTCTTGAATGGCCTCCATCGCTTCCACCTGCGCCTCCTCTGGATTCATCACGGGATCCGCTTCCGAGAGAACGGTGCGCAGGGTTTGGATCAGGGTCATGCTGTCTTCGTAGTACTTGCCGGTGAGGCGGGCCGCCTGAGCGCTTGCGGTCGCCCAGCCCAGCATCAGGGTGACCGAGAGGAGCAGGCCGAGAAAACGTAGAAAAAAAGGTTTCAGCATCGGAAGCTTGCCCAATGTAACTTATCTTTAAGCATAAGTCACAGCGACACCGGAAGAGGAGCCATCGAAAAGATGCTGTCCACTTTCTTCAACCACTTGCTGCCGGAGCTCGCCCGGTACAGATCCCACGCGATCATGTTGGGCATGATCTTGGGGTTTGCCTGTGCTCACAGTGGGCTGGCCCACTTGCGCCCCTGGGGGGAAGCTTGGCTGGGATCCCGTCTGTACCGCCTTCTTTTTGCGCTGGTCAGCCTCAGCTTGGCTCCGCTGTTGCTGATCTACTTTTTGAACCATCGCTACGACGGGGTGATCCTCTGGGATCTCCATGCTGTCCCCGGCATTCACACCACCGTTGTTCTTTTGTCGGCGCTCTCGTTTTTCTTTTTGTATCCGGCTACCTTCAACTTACTGGAGATTGCTGCCATTCACAAGCCGGAGATTCACCTGTTTGAGACCGGGATCATCCGCATCACCCGCCACCCCCAAATGGTGGGCCAGGTGATCTGGTGTGTGGCCCATTCCCTTTGGATTGGCTCCAGTTTTATGCTGGTCACTTCCCTGGGGCTGGTGGCCTACCACCTGTTCGCCGTCTGGCACGGGGATCACCGTCTGGAGCGGAAATACGGCCAGGCCTTCCGCGATCTCAAGGCCCGTACTTCTGTGATCCCCGGCTTGGCCATTCTGCAGCGGCGACAACACCTGCAACCGCGAGAGTTTCTGCGCTGGGCCTATCTGGGGGTGTTCAGCTTTGTTGTGATTCTTTATGCCTTTCATCCGCAAATGGTTTCTGCAGCCAGCGGGGTTGCCTGGTAGCATGATCCCAAACAACTTCTTTAGTCTGGGAGTGATGAACTTGCAAGTTGCTTTAGATGCTTTTAATCAAGAACTTTTGACAAGTGACGGGTTGGTGTTGGTGGATTTTGGTGCCCCTTGGTGTGGCCTGTGTCGCTTCATTCAGCCGATTACCGACCGTCTCGCAGCAGAGTGGGGCGGCGCGGTCAAGGTGCTGCGGGTGAATGTGGACGACAATTTTTGGCTGCCGCGCCGCTATCGGGTGCGCTCGCTGCCGACCTTAATTTTGTTTGAGAAGGGTCAAGAAGTGCAAAGGCTGGAGCACTTCGCCAGCCGCGATGATGTGCTCCGCCGCTGCGAGCAGTTGTTTCTCGCTCGCCTGCGCTATGTGGGTTCGGGTGCCTGCTCCTCCTCGCTGGACCCCCAAGCCCCGCCGCCAGGGGTGTAGAGGGTGAGCACATCGCCGGCTTTCAGGGGGCGGCTGATCTTGCTGGGCAAGGGATCCCCGTTGACGAGGTTGATCCCCAGCTGGCCAGGTTCGCCGCCTTCTTCCCCTTGCGGGGCATGGTGGCGCCGGTCGGTGAGCAGGGAGAGGGTGCAATCTTGCAAGGTCTGGATGGAGCGGATCAGCCCCCACCCGCCCCGCTGGCGGCCATGGCCGCCGGAATCTGGGCGCAACTCGTAGCGCAGCACCCGCAGGGGATACTCCAGCTCCAGGGCTTCGATGGGGGTGTTGAGGGTATTGCTCATGCCCACGTGCACCCCATCCAGGCCTGGTCGCTGCTGGCTGGCCCCCTGGCCGCCCCCCAGGGTTTCGTAGTAGGTGAAGTGGCGGTTGCCCAGCACGCAGTTGTTCATGGTGCCCTGCCCCTGGGCGATGGCACGGGATCCGGCCACCGGGGCCAGGGCTTTGAACACCACATCGGCAATGCGCTGCGAGGTTTCCACGTTGCCGGCCACCACCGCCGCCGGAAATTGGGCATTGACCAGGCAGCCGGGCGGGGCCACAATCTCGATGGGATCCTCCAGGCCGACATTGCTGGGGGCAGTGGGATCCAACAGGCAGCGCAGGGCAAAGAGCACCGCCGAGCGGGTCACGGCCAGAGGCGCGTTCAGGTTCCCCGCGGTGGCCGGGGCTGTGCCGGCGAAGTCCACCCGCAGCCTCTCCCCCTTGACCTCTACCTGCACCCGGATCTCAATGGGCTCAGGCGGATCCCCGTAGCCCTCCAGGTAGTCGCAGGCGGTGTAGATCCCATCGGGCAGAGCGCGGATCTGGGCCTGCATCCGCCGTCGGCTGTAGGCGATCACCCCGGCAATCAACTGCCAGGCCTCCTCTTCCCCGAACCGGGCCAGCAGCTCGCCAAACCGGCTCACCCCCACGGCGCTGGCCCCCACCTGGGCCTGCAAATCTCCCCGCCGCTGCTCAGGGTTGCGCACATTGGCCAGGATCAGGCGCAGCAGATCCTCCTGCCAGCGCAGCTCCCCTGTCGAGGTCATCTGGGCCAGCCGTAGCGGCGGGATCACCAGCCCCTCCTGCCAGATTTCCGTAGAGTCGGCGGGCATGGAGCCGGGGCGCATCCCCCCAATATCGGCATGGTGGGCGCGGTTCACCGCATAGGCACAGACCTGTTCTGGATCCCGCAGGCCGGGGATGGCCGTAACCACCGTGATATCCGGCAGATGGGATCCCCCCTGGTAGGGATCGTTGAGGACGAACACATCGCCGGGCCGCGGGCCGGCTGCCACCACCGCCCGCACCGCCTCCGAGAGAGCTCCCAGGTGAACTGGAATGTGGGCCGCCTGGGCAATACAGGCCCCTTGGGCGTCGAACAGGGCTGTCGAGCAATCCCGCCGTTCCTTGATGTTGGCCGAGTAAGAACCGCGGATGAGGCGCGCCCCCATCTCCTCGGCGATCCCCGCCAGCGCATTGGCCATCACCTGCAGCCGGATGGGATGGGTATCCATGCCCCTCACAGCCTGCGCCCCAGCCAAACAGCCACCCTGCGGATCCCTTGCCAAAACTGCAGACGGCGCTGCCAGCGGTCGAGGGTATAGCGATTCTCCCGCAGCCGATCCCGCAGGCGCAGCAACTCAGCCGGCGTGGGAGCCAAAGCCCGCTCAGCGGCTTCCCGCCAATCAGCCATAGCCCGCTCCGTAACCCAGAGCGCCGACCGCAGGTTCAAGAGGACAGGAATCAGGGCAAGCAAGGCTAAAAACAGCAGCCCATTGAGGCCGCAAACCGCCCAAACTGCCCACTCTGTCCCTAGTGCAGCAGTCACAGAGAGCTCAGCAAGGGATCCCTGGCAACACTCACTGCTGCTGCAGCATCAAGGGGCGCAACACACGGCCATCGCCGACCACAACCACCGTCGATAGCACTTGTCCGCCGCGCCGGAAGGTAATGGGTACCCGCTGGCCCACGGGGGTGTTTTGGATAATTTGCTGCACATGTTGCACCGAGGTGACCCGCTGCCCGTCCACCCCAATCAAAATATCCCCCTGGGCCAGACCCGCTCGTTGAGCCGGGCCATCCTGGAGCAGGCCAACCACCTGCACCCCTTGAACTCGAGGCGCAGGGCCGAACAGGCGACGGCTGATAGCGCCTTGAGCCGGCTGTCCATCCACCGCTTCGATGGCAACCCCGATGAAACCGTTGCCTACGACAGCAGGCGACACCTGAGCCCCGAAACTGTCAACCTGAACCGTGGGGCTGTAGAAGTTGTAAGCTTCACCCCCAACCGAGTCACAGGGGTAGGCCACAACAGCATCTGCCAGCAGGAGGGAGGCGGGCAGGGCGAGGGCAAGCTTGAACAGAGTGTTCGGTTTCTGCATAGTTCGAGCCTGGAAACGGCGAAGAATAACAAGTTGAGATCCGCAAAAGCATTGGGATGGATCGACCAGCCCGAGAGACACAGCGGAAGCCATCAACCGGGCAGCTTGCACCGCCCTTCCCTCAGTGATAAACCCAAAATCGCCAACTGTCGATAGGCTTGGCCGTGCTTTGGGGCTAGATCCCAAGGTTTTGCCGGCATTTCTGTAGCAATTCTTCAAGCTCTTGGGATCCTCAACCCGGCCTATCTCAGCGGCTCACAGACCAACGCAGCGATCGGTGGCCTGCAGCAGGGCGGTGCGGATCCCGGGCTCGGTGATGGAATGGCCGGCATCGGGAATGAGATGAAACTCCGCCTCTGGCCAGGCCTGGTGCAGTTCCCAGGCGGAAATGGGGGGGCAGACCACATCGTAGCGCCCCTGGACAATGACAGCCGGCAGATGGCGCAGGCGCTCCACCCCCCTGAGGAGCTGATCTTCAGGATCCAGAAAGCCGCCGTGGACGAAGTAATGGCACTCGATGCGGGCAAAGGCCTCGGCAAACTCTTCCCGGCCAAAGCGCTCGATGAGCTCAGGGCTGGGGATCAACTTGCTGGTGCTGGCCTCCCAGATGGCCCAGGCGCGGGCCGCCCTCAGGCGCACCTGGGGATCGGGGTCGTTGAGGCGGCGGTGGTAGGCTGCCAGCAGGTCATCCCGCTCGTTGGGGGGGATGGGATCCAGGTAATGTTCCCAAGCATCGGGGAACAGGTAGCTGGCCCCCGACTGGTAGAACCAGCGGATCTCAAACGAGCGCAGCAGAAAAATGCCCCGCAAGATAAACCCCAGGCAGGATTGGGGGTGGGTTTGCCCATAGGCCAAGGCGAGGGCGCTGCCCCAACTGCCCCCGAACACCCACCAGCGCTCAATGCCCAGGTGCCGGCGCAGCTTTTCGATATCGGCCACCAGATCCCAGGTGGTGTTCTCCCGCAGCTCGGCGTAGGGGCGGCTCTTGCCGCAGCCGCGTTGATCGAACAGCACCACCCGCCAGCGGCTGGGCTCGAAGTACTGCCGGTAAAGGGGATCGATGCCGCCGCCGGGCCCTCCGTGCAAAAACACCACCGGCTTCCCGTCTGGGTTGCCGCACTGCTCGTAGTAGAGGGTGTGCAGGGAAGAGACGGGGAGAAAGCCGTGATCGTAAGGCTCGATGGGCGGGTAGAGGTCGCGCTGCATAACCAGAGATTCTAAGGATCAACGGCCAGCCGCTCAAGGCCTGCGCAGGGCGATGGTGGCCTTGGGCGGGATCCCTTCCTGGAAGGTCTCGCCATCGGCGGCCACGATGACGAACTGCAGCTCTTGTCCCGGCTGGGCGCCCAGATTGCTCCAAGGAATAGCCACCTCCAAACAGGCATCCACCACCGCTTTCACTTGGTGGCTGATGGCGTGCCAGGTGTGGTACTCCCCTGCCTGCAAGAGCTGAGCCTCGACAGGGGCGGGATGCTGGCCGGTGCCGGGGGGCGGCAGCGATAGCTTCAACAGGTGGCGGTAGTGGTAGTTGAGGGGGGCTTCTGCCGGCAACCCTTGGAGGGGAATGGGGCTGTTGACGGTGACGCAGTTGGGGTAAAACCACAGCACCTGCAGTTGCTTGGGCCGCTGCACCACCGAGTTAAAATCCAGCCGCAGGTAGAGGTTGAAGTGATCGAACCCGTACCAGAGGCGGCGGACGACGCTGTTGCGGTGCATGGTGCCGCGGGCGGCGCCGATCTCCACCCGCCCGGCTTGGCTCCACTCCCGTTCGGCGGGGCGGCCGTTGATGGCCGGGTGGATAAATCCTTGCGGCAGGCGATCCCCCAGCCCATCGTGATCCTCGAGAGGGAACTGCAGCACTGCCGGCACGGCCTCTCCCAAAGCGGTGTAGAGGGCCTGCAGATGTTCCCGAAACAACTGGTCGAAAACGGCATCGTGGGCCGAGGAATGGCCCGCCCCAAACCACCAGAACCAGTCGGATCCCTCGGCGGCCCAGAGGGCTTCCCAGGCTTCGGGATTGGCGTGAGGGTGATCCTGAATGACCTGGCGGGCTTGGGCCAGGAGCTCCCAGGCGCGGTTTTTGACGGGATCCCCGATCCAAGTGGTAAAGTCAGCTTCAATCCAGGAGCCGCTGTGCAGTTGTTCGGCTGGCAGAAACTCCGTAGGGGGAAACTGGTCCAAAAACTCCGAAACCGTCACCAAGCGCAGCGCCGGGTGCTGGCTGAGGCGGGCATAGAGGTTCTCCAGGAAGGGCCGGCCATCTTGGGGGTAGTACTCCCAGCAATTTTCCCCATCTAGGGCGATGGTGACCAGCCAGGGCTGTTCCTGGGGCAGGCGGTTGCGGATGCTCTCCAGGTGGCCGATGAGATCCTTGGCGGCAGCATCGGCGGGCATGGCGCTGTAGCTGAAGCCGATCAAATCGGAGAGGCGGTGATCCCGAAAGACAATGGCCAGATCCCCTGCCTCGCTCTCCAGACGGTAGGGCCGATAGAGCTTTTCCGGCTCGAGGATATGGCCCTGCCCGTCGCGATGAAAGGGTTGGCCCAGGCTCCAGCCCAGCACGCCCTCGTCGGAGATGATCCACTCAAAACCCTGCTTTTGCACGATGGGGACAATGGCCGGGCTCACGGATTGCTCCGAAGGCCACAGACCCCGCGGCTCGCGGCCAAAGCGCTCCCGGTAGATCTGCTTGGCCCGCTCCAGTTGGCTGTGGACATCCTGCTCCCAGTGGAAGGGGTAGCGGGGCAGGGGCAAGCCGGGCCGAGCCACCCGCGCCGAGCGCTCGCTCACCAGCAGGGGCAAGATGGGATGGGTGTAGGGGCTGGTGGTCAGCTCCAGTTGGCCGCTCTCTTGCAGCTTGGCGTGCTGGGGCAAGATGGCGGCCAGGATCTGCTGCTGCTTGGCATAGATCCGCTGCCGATCCGCCAGGGTAAAGCCGGATCCCATCTTGATCCAGCCCTCGATCTCGGGATCCTCGTGGAAGAGGGGATCGAACCAGGAGAGGTTGTGCCAGGCCAGCAGGTCGCTGAAGTCTTGCGGTGTCCAGTACTGTAGGCACCAGTTGATCCCCTGCGATTCCCGCTGTTCGTAGAGCTGGCGGTAGCGGGGATAGGGCTCAATCATGGTGGGGTAATGGCTGTCGAAGAAACGCTCGACAATGAAGCGCCGCTGCTCCGGGGTCAGCTTTTCGACAGGAGATAAAGTCAGCTCCAAATAGGGATCGAAGGCGGAGCCGGCCACGTAGTCTTCGATTTGCACAATCAGAGAGGGCACCAGGTTGACCGTTTGGTGCAGGCGAGGATAGCGCTCCAGCAGCAGAACCAAGTCGAGGTAGTCTTTGATCCCGTGTAGGCGCACCCAAGGCATGCGATATTTACCCGCTATCGGACTTTTGTAGAGGGGCTGGTGTTGGTGCCAAACCAAGGCGATATGCAGCGGGTAGGTCATGGGAGGCACGGGATCCGACCATCACCCGGATACTAGCCCATCTGTCCGGCTCCCGATCGTCAGAAACTCTGGAATGTTGAACGGTGGGGATCCGCCTGGATGGTGCCCACTGCGGGGAAACCTTGTCATTCGCCGGATTTCTCAGGACAATGGCGGCAAATGGAAGAGCTAAGTCATGACTGCTGCTACCCACGTCCTGGAACAGTCGATCGTTGTCTTCTCCCAAAACTACTTGCCCATTAGCCGGGTCAACATTAGGCGGGCGATTGTGCTGCTGCTGACGGGCAAGGCAGAGCCGCTGGCGATGATGAATGTGCCGGTATGGAAAGTGCGCTCCCCCAGCCAGGTGATCGAGGTGCCCGAGCACATCCGCCTGACCATCAAGGGCAAAGAGCGGGCCTGGCGAGTGCCCCCTGTTAACCGGCGGGAGGTTCTGCGGCGGGATCACCACACCTGTCAGTACTGTGGCAGCACCCACAACCTAACCCTGGATCATGTCGTGCCTCTTTCTCGCGGGGGATCCCACACTTGGGACAACGTGGTGACTGCCTGCGAGCGCTGCAACCAGCGCAAGGGCAACCGCACGCCCGAAGAGGCGGGCATGGTTCTGCGCAGCAAACCCCGCGCCCCCCTCCACCCGACGGTGGCTTTTGCCGAGCAGTTTTGGCGCGAACAGCAGAGCCGGCAAGAGCCAATCTACGGCTACAGCGCAAGTTAGAATCGGCAAATTTCGGTTGTTATCGAGGAGGATCCGCGTCGGCCATGATGACCGTAATGGAGTTTTTTGCCCTCAGCGCTGGCGAGTGGATGTGTCAGCGTACCAGCCATCACTTGGCCTTTCGCCGCTCTGAGGGGGGGAGATCGCGGATGCAAATTGCTACCCTTTCGCCCGCCGATCCGGCAGTTATCCAGGTTTGTGAGCTGTTCAAGGTGGATCCACGGCGGGCCGTGGGGGCGGCGCGAGTGCAGTGGAATGGGGAGCAGGAGTGGGACAACGAAGAGTACAAAGGCGATGTGGTGCTGGTTCCCATTCCCGATCCCGACAACCCCATGCGGGGGCAACTGTTGCGGGATCAGGGCTATGCCGAGAAAGTGCCGGTGGCCGGCACCTACGTCATGGGATCGGACGGCGCCCTCACCCTCTACACCGAGTACGAGATGACCGAGTCGGAGGAGCGCATCTGGTTTGCCAGCCCCAACCTGCGCCTGCGGGCCAGCACCGTCAAGCGCTTCGGCGGCTTCAGCATGGCCTCTTTCTGCTCCGAGGTGCGCAAGCTCTCCGCCAGCCCTTCCCCCATCTCGGCTGTGGCTGAATCCCGCTCTCTCTAGGCTGTGGGCTGACCAGAAAGCTTGCCGGCGCCGGATCCCTGGCTTACTGGGGAGAGCCTCAGCCGGCAAGGGATGGGCTAAAACCTCTGTTGGTGGGTCATTTGTAGACGGAAAACCCGGGCTGTGGCGGATCTAAGCGACTTTATCCAGGGTATTGAGCAGCTCATCGAGCTAGCCCAGAAGCTGGACGAGAAAAAAAACACGGGGGGGCTGCGAACCGAAGTGCGCATCCAGGCCCGATCCCTGGGCAGCTCCATCCCCCCTTCTGGTTCTATCCCCCGCCGCCGCAGTGCCCAGACGGGGGATCCCTCCTGGAGCAGCGAGCCTCAGGTGATGTCCACGTCAGGCTGGCGCGAGCCGCCCAAGGCTGACCCTACGCCTGAGGCCACTGTCGCCGACCCCCCCGGCAGCCCAGACACCTGGCCGGGACCGCGCCTCAAGGATGTGGGGGGGTTGAAGGAACAACTGCAAGCTTTGCGGGAGCTGGTGGAGATCCCCCTCAAGCGGCCCGATCTGCTGGCCAAGTTGGGTTTGGAGCCGCCCCGTGGCGTGCTGTTGGTTGGCCCCCCTGGCACTGGCAAGACCCTGACGGCCCGCGCTTTGGCCGAGAGCCTGGGGGTGAACTACATTGCCCTCGTCGGCCCGGAGCTGATCGGCAAGTACTATGGGGAGGCGGAGGCGCGCCTGCGGCAGGTATTTGAAAAGGCGGCTAAGTCGGCCCCCTGTCTGGTGTTCATCGACGAAATCGACGCCCTTGTGCCCAACCGCGCCGCCGTCGAGGGAGAGGTGGAAAAGCGCCTGGTGGCTCAAATGCTGGGGCTGATGGACGGCTTTGTGGCCCAAAAAGGTGTTGTGGTGCTGGCGGCCACCAACCGGCCCGAGGCCCTGGATCCGGCGCTGCGGCGACCGGGCCGCTTCGACCGCGAGGTCATTTTCAAGGTGCCGGATCGGGAGGGGCGGCGGGAGATCTTGGCCATCCACACCCGCGGCATGCCGCTGGCAGAAGATGTGGACTTGGACAGCCTGGCGGATCAGACGCTGGGCTTTGTGGGGGCAGATCTGCGCGGCCTGTGCCAGGCGGCAGCCTATGCGGCCTTGCGGCGGCAGGTGCTGGATCTGGGATCCCCCATCCCCGACTCCTTGACAGTTTCGGCGGCGGACTTTCAGCAGGCCCTGCAACAGGTGAAGCCGGCGGTGTTGCGCTCAGTGGAAATCGAGTCGCCCCAGGTGAGCTGGGATCAGATCGGCGGCCTGGAGCAGGCCAAGCAGGTTCTGCAGGAGGCCATCGAGGGATCCCTGCTGCACCCGGAGCTGTACGAGCAGGCCCAGGCGCAAGCGCCCAAAGGGATCCTCCTCAGCGGCCCTCCCGGCACCGGCAAGACCCTGCTGGCCAAGGCGATTGCCTCCCAGGCCAAGGCCAACTTCATCGCCGTCTCCGGCCCAGAGCTCTTGAGCAAATGGGTGGGATCCTCCGAGCAGGCGGTGCGAGAGCTCTTTGCCCGCGCCCGCCAGTGCGCCCCTTGTGTCATCTTCATCGACGAGATCGACACCCTCGCCCCGGCGCGGGGCAGCTACTCCGGCGATAGCGGCGTCAGCGACCGCGTTCTGGGGCAACTGCTGGCCGAACTGGACGGGATCCGCCCCAGCCAGGGGGTGTTGGTGGTGGCCGCCACCAACCGCAAAGCCAGCTTGGATCCCGCCCTCACCCGCGCCGGCCGGCTGGAGCTGCACCTGAGTGTGGAGCTGCCGGATCGGGCCGGGCGGCGGGAGATCTTGGCCGTGCACAACCGCAAGCGCCCCCTGGGGCCGGATGTGGATCTGGAAGGATGGGCTGAGCGCACGGAAGGCTGGAGCGGCGCCGATCTGGCTCTCTTGAGCAACCGGGCGGCAATTGCCGCCATTCGCCGCCACCGGGCCACTGCCGAGTCGGTGGATCCCAAGACCCTGGTCATCCGCCAGGAGGACTTTGCCCAGGCCTTTGCCGAGCTGCAGCAGCAGCGCCAGGCCACCTAGAAGACCGGGATCCCTTGCCATTCCGGCTGCCGGTGGGCGTGGGCCGCCTCGCCGCAGGTGCGGGGGGTGGGAAAGATCTTGTCGGGATTGGCGATGTGCTGCGGGTCGAGCACCTGCCGCACCCACTGCATGCTCTCCAAATCCGTGGGCGTAAACATCTCCGACATGTAGCAGCGCTTGTCGGCCCCGATGCCATGCTCGCCAGAGATGCTGCCTCCCAGGCGCACGCAGAGCTTGAGGATCTCACCCCCCAGCTTCTCCACCTGCTCCAGGGATCCCGGCACCGACTCGTCGTAGAGAATCAGCGGATGGAGGTTGCCGTCGCCGGCGTGGAACACATTGGCCACCGGGTAGCCGTACTGGCGGCTGAGGCGCTCGATTTCTTTGAGGACATAGGCTAGCTGGCTGCGGGGGATCACCCCATCCTGGACGTAGTAGTTGGGGCTGAGCTTGCCCATGGCGGCAAAGGCCGCCTTGCGCCCCTTCCACAGCCGCGCCCGCTCTTCTGCATCGACGGCCACCTGCACCTGGCGGGCCCCGTTTTTCAAGCAGAGCGCCCTCACCTGTTGGCCGACTTCCTCCACCTCCAGCTCCAGCCCGTCCACCTCCACCAGCAAGATGGCTGCCGCATCCCGCGGGTAGCAGCCCAACTGCACCACATCCTCCACAGCATTGATGCTGAAGTTGTCCATGATCTCCAGGCCGGCGGGGATGATCCCGGCGGCGATGATGTCGGAAACGGTGGCTCCTGCCGCCTCGACGCTGTCAAAATCCGCCAGCAAGACCTGCACCTGGGCCGGCGCCTTGAGCAAGCGCAGGGTAATCTCGGTAGCAATGCCCAGAGTGCCCTCGGAGCCGACGAACAGGCCCACCCAGTCGTAGCCGGGCATCTCCGGGATCTTGCCCCCCCAGCGCACCACTTCCCCATCCGGCAGCACCACCGTCAGGCCGAGGATGTGGTTGGCCGTCACCCCGTACTTGAGACAGTGGACGCCGCCGGAGTTTTCCGCCACATTGCCGCCGATGGAGCAAACCGACTGGCTGGAGGGATCCGGCGCATAAAAATAGCCCTGGGCGGCCACCGCTTGGGTAATCCAGGCGTTGATTACTCCCGGCTGCACCACCATGCAGCGGTTGTCCAGGTCGATTTCCAGGATCTGCTTCATCAGGGTGGTGGCGATGACGACGCTATTTTCCAGCGGCAGCGCCCCTCCCGAAAGGCCGGTGCCGGATCCCCGCGCCACGAAGGGCACCTGGTAGCGGCTGCACAGCTTCACCACCTGCGCTACCTCTTCTGTCGTGCGGGGCAGCACCACCAGCGCCGGCCTTTGCCGGTAGCTGACCAGCCCATCGCATTCGTAAACCAGCAGCTCCTCCGGCCTGCTGATCACCCGCCGGGGATCGAGAATTTTTTTGAGCTCAGCCCTCAGTTTGAGCCAATCGAAGGTGAGGCCAGCTTGCAACGGGTGAGAGGAGCGAACAGCCATAGGGGGCGGCAGAACATCTCGTGAGGGGGATATCGTCACTATAGTCTGGATAGTCTGGCCGGAGAGCCTATGCAGTCCCGCAACGCCGAACAGATCCTTGAGCAAGTGCGGCAGCTCTACGACCTCTACCCCTTCCCACCACAGCCCATCGGCACCGTTCCCCCGCCGGGGTGGAACTGGCGCTGGAGCTGGCCCCAGGCCTATGCTTTTTGCACCGGATCCCATCCGGGCCGGCGCAAGGTGCGCATCCTGGATGCCGGCTGCGGCTCTGGGGTAGGGACAGAATACATCGCCCACCAAAACCCGGAAGCGGAGATCTGGGCCTTTGACCTAAGCGGCCGCGCCCTGGAGATTGCCAAGGCCCGCTGCCGGGCTTCCCAGGCGCCGCCGGTGCAGTTTTGCCAGCTCAACGTTTACGACATCGACCAACTGCCGGGGCAGTTCGACTTCATCAACTGCGTGGGCATGCTCCACCACCTGCCGGATCCGCTGGCGGGGCTGCAGGCGCTGGCGAGCAAATTGGCCCCTGGCGGGATCCTGCATTTGTTTGTCTATGGCGAGCTGGGCCGCCACGAAATTCGCCTGATGCAAAAGGCCATCCGCCTACTGGTCGCCGGCTCCGAACACCAGCCCCTGGCTTCCGCAGAACACCTGCAACAAGGGCTACAGGTAGGCCGCCGCCTCTTCCGGATTTTGCCGGAGAGCAACCGCATCCAGCAGCAGGAACGCGCCCGCTGGGCCGTTGAGAACGTGGACGACGAATGCTTTGCCGACATGTACCTGCACCCGCAGGAAGTGGACTACAACATTGAGACCCTGTTTGAGCTGATCCGCGCCTCCGGGCTGCAGTTTTTGCGCTTTTCCAACCCGGAGTTCTGGCGGCTGGAACGGGTGTTGGGCCAGGATGAGGCCCTGCTGGCCCAGGCGGCTCAACTGCCAGAGCCGGAGCGCTACCGCCTGATCGAGCTGCTGGATCCGGTGGTGGCCCACTACGAGCTCTTCCTCGGCAAGCCTCCCCTCCCCCGCTGGGAATGGACCAGTCCGGAGGCGGTGGCCTCGGCTGTTGCCCACCTCAGCCCATGTCTAGGCCTGTGGCCAGGCCGGAGCATCTTCAACTACGCCTACGAGGCAATCTCCCTCAGCGAGGAAGCCTTCGCCTTCCTGCAGCAGGTGGACGGGATCCGCACCGTCCAAGCCCTTCAAGACAGCCTGGAGTCTCCCCTGGGCTGGCCGCAGTTGCAGCAGTTGCTGCGCTGGCAAGTGCTGCTCTTGGAGCCACGGGAGGGCTGTCTTTGAGTGCCTCTGAGCAAATGTGGGCAGCCAAGACCGGTGGCAGCATTTGCCTTCTTGGACTTTCCTGCTCTATGCTGGGAGGCTGTGACCTTTTTCCAGCCCCACCCATTCTGGGGGTACTGCCATGCCCAAAATCAAAACTCGCAAGGCAGCCGCCAAGCGCTTTCGCCTCACCGGCAGCGGCAAGTTTATGCGCCGCCGGGCCGGGCACAACCACCTACTTGAGCACAAAACCAGCAACCGTAAGCGCAAGCTGGCGGGTGTAGCCCTGGTAAGCAAGCAGGATCTGGCCAATGTGCGCCTGATGCTGCCCAACACCCACTAGCTGGGTCCTGTTCGCGCTACGCGCCGCTTCCCCGACGCCTCGGCACGTTGGGGACGGGTTGAAGTCTCAAGGTTTGCCGGGGGCTCGCCAACTTCTATATCCGTCTGTATTGGGTTACTGCCATGAGAGTCAAACGCGGCAATGTTGCCCGCAAGCGTCGTAAGAAGATCCTCAAGCTAGCCAAAGGCTTTCGAGGAGCCGGCTCCAAGCTGTTCCGCACTGCCAACCAGCAGGTGATGAAGGCTCTGCGCAGCGCCTACCGGGATCGCCGGCGCAAGAAGCGGGATTTTCGCCGCCTGTGGATTGCCCGCATCAATGCGGCCACCCGCGCCCAGGGCCTGCGCTACAGCGAGTTCATCGACGGCCTCAAAAAAGGCAATAT
Source organism: Synechococcus sp. W60.3 (assembly GCF_047502615.1). NCBI lineage: Bacteria > Bacillati > Cyanobacteriota > Cyanophyceae > Synechococcales > Synechococcaceae > Synechococcus > Synechococcus sp. W60.3. Next base: position 26,088 of record NZ_JANSHJ010000013.1, read on the forward strand.
CCAACTGAACCGCAAAATGCTGGCCCGCTTGGCCTTCCTGGATCCAGAAGCCTTTACCCAAGTGGTGGAAGCAGCTCGCCAGGCCCGCGCCTCCTAAAGAGATGGGGTCTCAGTCTCCGTTGGCCGCAGCAATCCAGAGGTCTTGCATGGCAGCTGGCCTGGCCTTGGCTTGCTTGGGGAGGGGGATCCCTGCGGCTGCCCGCCCCTGGCCAGAGATTGTGCGTTCGGGTCAGGTGCGAATTGCGGTCAAAGACAACCTGAGGCCGTTGGGCTTTCGCGATCCCATGGGCAAGCTGCAGGGGTTTGAGATTGAGCTAGCCCGCGAGCTGGGATCCCGGCTCTTGGGATCCGCGGAGGCGGTGGAGCTGGTGCCGGTAGCCAACGTGAAGCGGCTGCAGGCAGTGGCCGCTGGGGAGGTAGATCTGGCTATTGCCCAGCTTGGCATTACGCCGGATCGGGCGCGACAAGTGGAGTTTACCTCGCCCTACTATCAGGATGGCCCCAGCTTGGTTGTGGCCCGTTCCCACAACTGGGAAAGGTGGTCGGATGTGGGCGGCGCGCGGATTGCCGTCCTGCGCGGATCGGCTGCTATTCCTTACCTCCAGCGCTACCTCCCAGGGGTTGAGTTGGTGGCGGTGGATTCCTACCGGGAAGGGGCGGAATTGCTCCTAAAGGGAGCGGTGCAGGCCTGGGCAGCGGATCGCTCGGTGCTGGCAGGGTGGCTGGCGGAGCACCCCCAGTTTCAGTTTTTGGGATCCCCGTTGGCGGCGGTGGGGCTGGGCATTGCCCTGCCCAAGGGGCTGGAGCATGCTGAATTGCGGCTGCGGGTGCGCCGCGAGTTGGAGAACCTGCGCGCTGAGGGCTGGCTGGCGGAGCGGGCCAGAGCCTGGGGTCTGCCCTAGTGCAAAAAGTGACGGATGCCAGTGCAGACCATGGCGATCCCAGCAGCATTGGCAGCAGCAATGGAATCGGCATCGCGGAGACTGCCTCCCGGCTGGATGATGGCGCGGATCCCAGCACGGGCTGCCGCCTCCACACTGTCGGCAAAGGGGAAAAAGCCGTCGCTGGCCAAAACCGCTCCTGCTGCCTGCGAGCCGGCCTGGCGAAGGGCAATCTCGACGGCGCCTACCCGGTTCATCTGGCCTGCGCCAATGCCGAGGGTCTGCCCCTGCCGGGCAACGACGATGGCGTTGGATTTCACGTGTTTGCAGACCGTCCAGGCAAACTCCAGATCCGCCCACTCTTCCGGTGTCGGCTGGCGCTCGCTCACCACCCGCCAGGACGGGCGGCGGTCGGATCCCTGGGCCAAGTCAGCCTCCTGCACCAGGAAGCCCCCAGCCAGGGTGCGAACGGTTTGGGCCGGCCCAACCGCAAAGTCCGGCAGAACCAAAAGCCGCAAGTTCTTTTTGGCTGCCAGTTGCTCAGCCGCCTCGGGGGTGCAGTCCGGGACAACCACGCATTCCAAAAAGGGCTCCGCCAGCCGCCGGGCAGCCTCCCCATCCAAGGTTTGGTTGAGGGCGACAATGCCCCCGAAGGCGGAAACGGGATCGGCGGCCAAAGCCGCCTCAAAAGCGGCAGCCAGAGTTGGGCGAACGGCTACCCCACAGGGGTTGTTGTGCTTGACAATCACCGCCACCGCTGGCCTAGGGCCGTTGGCCAGCCCTAGGCTCAGTTCTGCCGCCAGGGCGCGGGCCGCCTCTAGATCCAGCAGGTTGTTGTAGCTGAGCTCCTTCCCCTGCAACTGTTTGGCCCGATGCCAGCCGGGAGCAGCCGCATCCACCACATACCAGGTGGCGGCTTGGTGGGGATTTTCCCCGTAGCGCAGGCGTTGCCAAGGGATCCCTTGCAGTTGAAAAACCTGCTCGGCAGCGGTTGCAGGAGCTGGAGCTTGAGAGGGGCGGGACAGCTCTGAGCGAGTTAGGTAGTCGACAATGGCGCGGTCGTAGGCCAGTACCTGCTCGAAGGCGCGGCGGGCACACTGGAAGCGAAAGGCCAGCCGCTCCGCCTCGCTGGAGGGGCTAGAGAGCAATTGCAAATACTGAGGGTACTGGCTGGGATCGGTGAGCACGGTAACGTGGGGATAATTCTTGGCTGCCGCCCGCGCCAGCGTCGGCCCGCCGATGTCGATCTGTTCAAAAGCCTCCTCCAGCGACACCCCTGCCCGGGCCACCGTCTGCTCGAAAGGATAGAAATTGACCACCACCAACTGGATGGGAGGGATCCCCAGCGCCTCCAGATCCGCCCGGTCTTCGCGGCGCTCCAGGCGGGCCAGAATGCCCCCGTGAATGCGGGGGTGCAGCGTTTTTACCCGTCCCCCCAAGATCTCCGGCGCGCCGGTATGCTCCGAAACAGGGGTGACCGGGATCCCAGCTTCTGACAGCGCCTTGGCTGTGCCTCCGCTGCTGAGCAGCTGAAAGCCGTGCTCCTGCACGAGGGCCTGGGCCAGCGGGATCAGGCCGGTCTTATCGGAGACACTTAGGAGAGCCAAAGGTGGGAAGGGCTGAGCAGACATCGGTTGTTAGCGATCTCAAGAGAGCAGAGTTGCCTAGGAGATCCCAACAGGTGGAGATCCCACGCCCCAGCATAGCGCCCCTGCCGGGAGGGGGATAGGAGGTTGTTGCCACTACTGAGAGGTCGGAGAGGTGGCTGGGGTTCACGTGGGATGATCCAGGATGCCAGAAGGTGCAATTCCAGCCACTCAAAAGGGATCCCAGCCCTGCCGAGAAAGTGCTATGACAAGATGAGCGTGAATTGCCGCTAGAAGGGGGTAACTAGGATCGTATGGATAGAGTCTTGCAGCTCCTGATCCAGGGTTGGTACTATTCCATCCCCCTGTTGACGTTCTCAGTCTTCTCGGTGGCCTGTTGCATCGAGCGGGCCTTGTTTTGGTGGAAAGTCACCCACCGGCAGGAGGAGGTGGTGCGGCAAGCCCTGAGCCAGTACCGCCGCAACCCACGCGCTGCCCAGTACCTGCTGGAGCAAAATGCGGATCTCCCCATTGCCCGCATCTTTTTGGCCGGCCTGGAGCTGAACGAAGCCAGCCCCGAAGATTTTAAGCTGGCCCTGGAGACAGCCTTGGCGGCAGAGGTGCCCCTGCTGAAGCGCTTCAATACGGTCTTCGACACCGTCATTACCGTTGCCCCCTTCCTGGGCCTGCTGGGCACCGTTACCGGCATCATCCAGATCCTCAGCTCCATCCAACTGGGGGATATCGGCGGCACCGATACGCAAGGGGTAGGGCAGGGGATCGCCGAAGCCCTCTACTCGACCGCTTTTGGGCTGATCGTGGCCATTCCCACCTTGCTAATCTCCAACGTCTTCCGCTCTCTGTACCTGCGGCAGCTCTCCAAGATCCAGGAGTACGGCGGCGAGCTGGAGTTGCTGCATCGCCAGCGGCAAGAGATGCAAGCCCAACAGCTTTCCCAGTATTCTTACGCCAAGCCCAGCCCCAGCGGCAGCTCCACTCTTCCTCCCTACTCCCCCCTTGAGCCCTCCTAGCCTATGCGCATCCCCGAAGAAAACTTTCGATCCGGCGAGATCAACATCGTGCCCCTGATCGATGTCATCTTCTCGATCTTGGTGTTTTTCGTCATCGCCAGCCTGGTGCTTACCCGCTCGGAGGCCCTCGATGTCAATTTGCCAGAGGCCTCCACAGCCGAAGCCCGCCGCCAGCCAGACGTTACGGTGAGCATCACCGCTGAAGGCCAAATTGCCGTCAACCGCAAGGCGATTGCCAATCTTGCCGCCCTGATCCCAGAGGTGGAACGCGTCCTGGCCGAGAAGCCGGCTGAAGGGCGCCGCCTGGTGGTGATCAACGCCGATTTGGCTCTCTCCCACGGCAAGGTGGTGGAGGTGATGGATACCCTGCAGCAACTGCCCAACGTCAGCCTGGCCATCGCTGCCCGCCGCCCTGCCAATAACCGTTGACAGGCTCCCCTCTGGGGCCGGGGGTGAGGGCCATCACCCTGCCCCCAGCAGTTGGATCAGGAGCGCTTTTTGCACGTGGAGGCGATTTTCTGCTTGATCCCACACCCGGGACTGGGATCCCTCCAAGACCTCGGCGGTGATCTCCTCTTCCCGGTGCGCGGGCAGGCAGTGGAGCACAATGGCCTCGCGAGCCGCCTGTTTCAGCAGCTTAGCATTGACCTGGTAGGGCAGAAAGTCGGCTTTGCGCGCCTCGGCCTGGTCTTCTTGGCCCATGCTGGCCCACACGTCGGTATAGACCACCTGGGCTCCCGCGACCGCTTCGTAGGGATCCCGCAACACCCACACCTGCGATCCCTGGGCCAAGGCTTGCGCTTCTGCTACTACTGCCGCATCTGGCTCGTAGCCGGGGGGGGTGGCGACGCGGATGTGGATCCCGCTCATGGCACAGCCCAGCAGCAGGGAATGGGCAACATTATTGCCGTCGCCGCAATAGGCCAAGGTCAGGCCCGCCAGTTGGCCGAAGTTCTCCTGGATGGTGAGCAGATCGGCCAAAACTTGGCAGGGGTGAAACTGATCCGTGAGGGCGTTGATCACGGGGATCTCGGCATATTCGGCAAAGATTTCCAGCTCCCGCTGGTTGTAGGTGCGAATGGCAATGGCGTCCAGGTAGCGGGAGAGAACGCGGGCCGTATCCTGCAGAGGCTCGCCGCGGCTCATCTGCATCGCCGTCGGCACCAGATCTAGGGTGCTGCCCCCGCACTGGGCCATGGCAGCGGTAAAGCTGACGCGGGTGCGGGTAGAAGCCTTCTGAAACAACAGCCCCAGCACCCGGCCGCGCAGATCCACCCGATAGGGATCCCGCTTCAGTTGCGCCGCTTGGACCAGCAAGGCCGCTAGCTCCGCCGGGCTCAGGTCGCTGAGTTTGAGCAGATCCCGCCCGGCTAAGTTGATGGATCCTACAGCTTGCAACCCCGCCATCGCGCTTCACCGCCTCCGCAAACAACTTCCGGCCCGCGCTGCTGCCTGCTCGCCAGCGCAAGGCCGCTACTCAGCAAGGTCTCGCAGCCTGGGCCCCAACGCTGGCTAGAGGGAAGAGGAACGCATTGGCTCCTTGGCCTGTTGCTGGCGGGCCGAGATCTGCGCCTGGAGGGCCTGGATAGCGGCGGCATATTGCGGGTCGGCGGGAGTCGCCACCAACTCGCGATCCCGGCTGAGGCGATTGAGATCTTCTTCGGACAGTTCCACGACAATGTCAGGGGTGATGCCTTTGTGATCGATATCGGTGCCTTTGGGGGTGCGATAGCGGGCGATGGTCACCGCCAGGCCCGACCCATCGGAGAGGGGATGCACCGACTGCACTAGGCCCTTGCCAAAGGTTTGCGTGCCCACGATCACGGCGCGCCGGTTATCCTGCAAAGCCCCCGACAAGATCTCGCTGGCGCTGGCGGATCCTCCATCCACCAAGACAGCCAAAGGCTTGTCGGTGAGGGCGCTGTTGTTGGCCGTGAGGCGATCCTGCTCCCCTTGCCGGTTCACCGTCGAGACAATGCTGCCCCGGTCGATCCACATGCGGGCGATCTCGGCGCTGGAGTAGAGCAGCCCCCCCGGATTGGCCCTCAGATCCAGCACATAGGCGGCCACCCCTTGTTTCTCCAGCTCGCGAATGGCCTGGCGCACCTTGTCGGCGGCATTGCCGGAAAACTGGGTGATGCGGATGTAGCCAATGGGCAGGCCATTTTCCTGGTGAACCGCATAGCGCACGGTGGCCAGCTCAATTCTCTCCCGCACCAGGTCGAACACCTTCAGCCCTTCCCCCTCGCGGCGGATGGTCAGCCGCACCCGTGTGCCCGGCTCGCCGCGAATGAGGCTGACGGCGGTGTTGGTGTCCATCCCTTCGGTGGATTTGTCGTCGATGCGCACGATTACATCTTTGGACTTGATCCCGGCCCGGTCGGCGGGGGATCCTTCGATGGGGGAGATCACCACCAGCTCGTTGGTCTCTTGATCCATGCCCAGCGTGATCCCCACCCCGGTCAGCTCACCGGATGTGTCAATTTGCATGCTGGCGAACTGGTCGGGATCCAAGAAGCGGGTGTAGGGATCGTTCAGTTTCTTCAGGGCTTCGCGAATGGCTGCATAGGCATCTTCTCGGGTGGCATATTCTCGGCTGAGCAGATCCCGCCGCACCGCCTCCCAGTCGACGGAGTTGAAGGAAGGGTCGACGTATTCGCGATTAACAATCTGCCAAACTTCGTCCACCACTTCCTTGGGATCCCGGCGAAACCCTGCCCAACCCGGCATGGATAGCTGCACCCCGACAAGCGACACGGCTGTGACCACTGCAGCCGTTGCACTCACCACAAACCCACGCTTTCTCATTGGCTCTCCTGGAAGACAAGGTCTAAAAGTCGAGGTTAATCTCCAGCTTTTGGGGGTTTCGCCCAGAGGCTCTTCCCTGCCCCAACTTTATCTCAGGGACAAAGCAGTGCTGCCTGCCCCAGCCGGTGGTATCCAAAGTTTGGTAGGCTGCAAATGGTACAGCCCAACTGTGCCCAACGTAGCACAGGGATCCCTGCAAAGGTGCTCTCGCGATCACATTTGCAAAGGCGCTTTTTCTTCTGGAGTCCATGTCTCTTGTAACCGACTCTCCCAGCCTGCCGGAAGCTGCTGCTGACTCGCCCCTGCTGGCCCAGGTGCAGTTGGCTCGCGCTGCCGCTCGACGCACGGCTACCTTGCCCACTGCCATTAAAAATGCCGCCCTAGAGGCCATGGCCACCGCTTTGCTGGAACACCAAGAGGCCATCTTGGCAGCCAACCAGGCGGATTTGGAGCAGGCAGCGGAGCAGGTCAAGGCCGGTGAGCTGTCCGCCTCGGCCTACGCCCGCTTGAAGTTGGACGCCCAGAAATTGGCCGACGCGGTGGCCGGGGTGCGGCAGGTGCTGCGGCTGCCGGATCCGGTGGGGCAGGCCTTGCTGATCCGGGAACTGGATGAGGGGCTGGTGCTGGAGCGGCGCACCTACCCTCTGGGAGTGCTGGGGGTGATCTTCGAGTCGCGGCCCGATGCTCTGGTGCAAATTGCCGCCCTGGCGGTGAAAACCGGCAACAGCGTCCTGCTCAAGGGTGGCTCGGAGGCGCTCTGCTCCTGCCAGGCATTGATGGCGGCCATCCAGGCGGGGCTGCAGCAGATCCCCGAGTTTCCCCAGGGATCTTTGCAGTTGCTCACCAGCCGTGCCGAGGTCAAGGCCCTGCTGCAACTGGAAGGGCTGGTGGATCTCATCATCCCCCGCGGCTCCAGCAGCTTTGTCCGCTACATCATGGAAAATACCCGCATCCCGGTGCTGGGCCATGCCGATGGCCTCTGCCACTTGTACGTAGATCGGGCTGCCGATGTGGACATGGCGGTGAGGCTAACCCTGGACAGCAAAACCCAGTACCCCGCCGCCTGCAACGCCATCGAAACCCTGCTGGTGCACGCAGAGATCGCCCCCCGGTTTTTGCCCCTGGCCGTGCAGGCGCTGCGCGAGAAGGGGGTGGAGTTGCGCGGGGATCCCCGCTGCCGCCAACTGGTGCCCGATCTGATCCCGGCCAGCGAGGCCGACTGGCGCACGGAGTACGCCGACCTGATTCTGGCCATCAAAATGGTGGATTCTCTCGACGAAGCCATTGCCCACATCGAGCGGTACGGATCCCGCCATACCGAGGCCATCGTGACCGAAGATGCCGCCGCTGCCCAGCGCTTCCTCGACGAAGTGGACGCAGCAGGGGTCTTTCACAATGCCTCCACCCGCTTTGCCGATGGCTTTCGCTACGGCTTGGGGGCAGAAGTGGGCATCAGCACCCAAAAGCTGCCGCCGCGCGGCCCGGTGGGTTTGGAGGGCTTGGTGACCTACCGCTACCAACTGCGAGGGCGAGGCCATCTTGTAGCCGACTATACAGGCCCCCAGGCCCGACCTTTTCAACATCGAGATCGCCGAGATCGCCTGAACACCACCGGTTTGTCTTAGGGATCAGGGCCTGCTGCAGCGGCCGACTGTACAAAGCAATCCATGACGGAAACCGTTCTGCTCGTCTGGGTGGCTCCAAGTTAAGGTAAATTAGAAGATAGCCTTGTGATTTGCAAAGGTTGTGCTTTGTGCCCCGCTGTGGTGCAACAATAGACCACCGAAGGCTACTGGGTTTTGAAATTTGCTGTCGGCTTGAGCGCCTTTGACCTAGCACCTTGCTTTTTGGCTGCCTTTTGTTATTTCGATAGGAGCTTCGCTGCATCATGCCCGTTCGTCTGTATGTCGGAAATCTGCCGGAAGAGGTGGATCGTCAGGCATTGGAGAAGCTCTTTAGCTCTGCAGGTGAGGTCATTTCCACCAAGGTGATTCGGGATCGGCGGACAGGCAAATGTCGCGGCTTCGGGTTTGTAACCGTGAGCACCGAAGAGCAGGCGCAGCAGTACATCGAAAAGTTCAACGGCCACAGCTTTGGCGATGTCAACTTGCGCATCGAGATTGCCCAGCGGCGGGAGAAACGGGAAGACGCCGAAGCCAGGGCAGCAGCCTCCAGCTCCCCAGCTAAGGAGTCTGCCAAAGATGCTGGCAAGGATTCTAGGGCGCCCGGGGATCCTGAGCCCCGAGGTTCTTCCAAAGGCTCCAAAGAGTCTGGGGAAAAGTCCGCTCCCAGCAAAAAGCAACGCCAGCGGGGCAACAAAGGGAGTGGAGGCAATGTCGTTGCCGAGACTGAAGGGGCCTTTGAGCCGGATCCCCGTTGGGCCAGTCAGTTGCAGCGGATTAAGGAGCAGCTTCTCCAAGCGACCAACTCCTGATCCCCCCAAAAGCGTGGTGGACATCGCCGCCATCTGGCGTTAGCCTGGTTGAGCTGTACAGCTCTGGGCATACTCGAGAGGGGGTTTTGGGATGGATAGTCTGGCAAGGGTTTTTCGCGCGTGGGGACAGTGCTTGGCCAAAGCTGGGTTCCTCGGCGCGCTGCTGGTTTGGCTGGGGATGAGCAGCGTTGTCCAAGTTGCCCTCGCAGCTCCAGCCGATTTGGAGGAGCAGGTGCTGCAGATCATTCGCAAGCACCCCCAGGTGATCCTGGAGGCGGTGCAGGAGTACCAGCAGCGGCAGTACCAAGAGCAGCAGCAACAACAGCAGAAGTTGGCGGAAGAATTTGGCCGGCAGTTGCGGGAGAACCCGCGTGCCGTCATCGGAGACTCTCCTCAACTGGGATCCGACGCTTTGCGGTTGGTGTTGGTGGAGTTTTCCGATTTTCAATGTCCCTTCTGCGCCCGCGCCCACGACACCCTCAAACAGTTCATGGCCGAGCACGGGAATGAGGTGACCTTGGTGTACAAGCACTTGCCCTTGACCAGCATCCACCCGGAGGCGATGGCGGCGGCTCGCGCGGCCTGGGCTGCCCACCGTCAGGGCAAGTTCTGGGAGTTCCACGACGAGCTGTTTGCCAACCAATCCCAGCTTGGGGATGAATTTTATGTAGCTACCGCCGAGAAGTTGGGCCTAAATGTGGAGAAATTCAATCGGGATCGGCGCAGCCGGGCGGCGGAGCGCGCCATTCAGCGAGATATGGATCTGGCCTCTCAACTGGGCATCGGCGGCACCCCTCATTTCATCTTGAACGGCCTTTCTTTTTCGGGGGCGCAGCCTTTGGAGGTGTTTGAGCAGACGCTGCAACAGGCCAAGCAAGCCCTCTAGCCCGGTTAGAGCCTCAAGTCCAGATGTCGAGTCCCTATCGTTGCCCAGAGTGCGGAGATAGTTTCCTGTTTCGGCCGGATCCCTGCCCCACCTGTGCCAGCCGAGAACGCCAGAAACAGAAGGCTGCCCGCGCCAGGGAAAAACGGGGCAGCTACGACCTGACGGGCCAGGTGGCCGCCGCCGAGTTCTGGCAACTGTTGCGTTGGTACCCCTGCTGCCCTTGCTGTGGCAAGCCCTGGCCGGAGGTGGGATCCGCCCCTGTCCAGGATCACATCATCCCCCTTAGCCGTGGGGGGCCCAACACGGCTGCCAACCTGCAGCCTCTTTGTCCAGCCTGCAACGGCTGGAAGGCGGATTTTCTCATTTGTTTTGACAGAGCCGTGCCGGGGCGGGTGCGACCCTTGCCTCAGCACCTTTGGCCCAGCTTTCGGCGTTGGCTCGGCCTCGGCGGCGTCGAGGAAAAGCAAGCCCGCGAGCGGCAGTTGGATTGGTTGGATCCCGGCCTAGATCTTGGCGGCGGGGATCGCCCCCAACTGGTGCAACAGTTGGCCTATCCCTTGGCCAGCCCAGCCCAATTGCAGGCGGAAACCTTGCGCCTCACGCTGGCGGCGATCTCACTGGAAGAAGGATCCCTGGCGATTCCAACCAGTGGTGCAAAGGGCAGCGAGGCCCAAGCAGCCCGATGGAGCTATTCCCAACAGCCGCGAAACGGTTCCTAATCTCCCCTCTCCCTGAGGGAGAGGGGCTGGGGGTGAGGGAATCCCTGAGGGAGAGGGGCTGAATCCGGCTGCCGCTACTCGACGGGCAGGATGCGGGCGTCAAACCCTGCTTCAGCCAGAGCACGCCGCGCCTGTTCGGCATTGGCCCGTTGCCGGTAGGTGCCCACCTGAATCACTGAGCCGCGCACAAAAGCGTCAGGGGCAAACTGCTGGAGCTTGGGCAGCGCCTCTGCCCCGGCGGATACCACCACCCAAAATCCGCCCGTGCCTTCTGCGCGCAGGGATGCGGCAGAGGGGGTGGGATCCTGAACCAGAAGCGGTCGAGAGCGGCGCAGATCGGCGGGGAAGATCCCGGCTTCGTAGCCTTGGTCGGCCAAGTACCGCACCTGTTCGGCGGCAGCAGCGGGGTCGGCAAACCCGCCGGTGCGCACCACCCGCAGGTCGTCGTAGATCAAGGGCAGGGATCCCTCTAGCAGTTGTTGGAGTGCAGGCCATTTTTCACCGCTGGGATCGGCCACCAACACCCAGTAGCGCTCCCCCTGAGGTGGGTTGGAGTCGGGATCCCCCACAGCTTCCTCTCCTGCCAACGACACCGCCACCGCCGGCAGGCCCTGGGCGGTCAGCCAGCGGGCCTGATCCTGCGCCAGCGACAGGCGGGAGAAGGTGCCCGTCTGCAAAGCCGCCTGGCCGCGGTATTGCACCACAGCAGCCCCTGGAAAGAAGCGGCGCACCCGCTCTTCCAGCCGGGGATCCCCAGTAGGGTTGGGCACTTGGGTGGCAAAGGGCCGCTGGGGATCGAAGGGGGGAGCCGTTGGCGCTGGCGGGGCAGGACTGGGGGAGGGAGCGGGAAAAGCGGGCGGCAGGGGCGGATCCGTCTCTTGGCGGCTCACCACCCGCACCGGCAACCCCAGCCGTTCCAATTCCGCTTGGCGGCGTTGGGCGTGGTTGCGGTTGATGAACGTCCCCGCTAAGATGAACACTTGTCCATCCCCTTGCACGAAATAGGCGTCCGGCACCTGGGCGCGCACCTTGGCCAGCTCGGCTGCCCCATCGGCCAACACGTGAACTTGGTAACGCGTCAGCGCCAGAGCAGCAGGCAGGGCGAGGGCAAAAGCTGCCAGAGATCCGGCCACGAGCGCCGTCGCCATCGCCGGTCGCAGACAAGGGACGCATGGAAGGAGGCCTGTACAAGTCGTCCCCCCTGAGGCAAGCCACAGGCGAGCAATCCATCTGCGGCGGTTACGCAGCCCAGCGTTCACGGGAGAAGCGCAGATTTAGTGTACCTCTAGTATAGACACGCCGCTGGCCGAGGAGGGTTTGACAACCCCTGTCACCTGCGGTCTTCAGAAGCGACGGCGACGATAGCGCTGGCGACTCGGTCGGCGGAGGGCCGGGGATCCCCCCAGAGCAAAGCGGATGATCTCCGTCTTGTACTGCTGTGAGCCCTCCGTGTAGCGGGCAAGCTGGATGGCGGATCCCTGGCCGGAGGGGAGGGCTGGCAGAGACTGCTCCGGCGTTGCGGCTTCGATGGCGATGAAAAACCGCAAGCGCAGCAGCACCTCCAATTTAGACAGTCGCTCGGTCTGTTCGGGCACGAGGCGGCCCAGAGAGATTTGGAGGCGCGGCCCGCGTCGCCGGGATCCGGGGCGGCTCCAGAGCTGTTGGGCCAACGTCCACAGAGAGGCCTGCTCAGGAGATTTGACCAACAGCTTCAGTCCCGCCAAGGGGTTGAGGCCATAGGTAAGCAGCAGAGAATACATGGGCAGCGGACTGAGGAGCAGAGAGGCGTTTTTGGGTTAGGGTCAAAAGATAGCTCATAGGCCAACTGTAGCACTGCTACCCGCTATCTGAAGACCGATGGCCATGGCCGGGATCCCTGACCAACGCTGGCTGTTTCAGCCTGTGAACCCACTGGCTGCCCAGAGCTTGGCTGAGGCGGTGGGGGTCTCGCCCGTCTTGGCTCAGATCTTGCTCAATCGCGGCCTCTCCAGCCCTGCTGCCGTGCAGCAGTATTTGCAGCCGGATCCCGTCCACCTGCCCCCGCCCAGCCAAGATTTTGCCGATTTGCCGCTGGCGGTGGAATTGCTGGAGGGGGCGATTCGCCGACAAGAGCCCATTGCCATCTGCGGCGATTACGATGCCGACGGCATGACCAGCACGGCTCTGCTGCTGCGGGCGCTGCGGGGCGCTCCAGTGTATTACCGCATCCCCAGCCGCCTCAGGGAGGGCTATGGCCTCAACAACCGCATGGTGCAGGAGCTGCACCGCGAGGGGGTACGCCTCATCCTCACCGTGGACAACGGCATTGCCGCCCATGCGCCCATCCAACTGGCCAAAGAGCTGGGCTTGACGGTGATCGTGACGGATCACCACGACTTGCCCCCCCAGTTGCCCCCTGCCGACGCCATCCTCAATCCCAAACAGCTCCCCCTCTCTTCTCCCTATCGGGGGATGGCCGGGGTGGGGGTGGCCTACCTCCTGGCCCAGGCCTTGGCAGAGCGCCGCGGGGACGAACATTTGGAGCGGGTGGCGCTGGAACTGTTTACGGTGGGCACCATTGCCGATTTGGCGCCGCTGACGGGAGTTAACCGCCTTTGGGTGCGGCAGGGGCTGGCTCTCTTGCCCACTTCCCAGGTGGCCGGGATCCGCGCCCTCTTGGCGGTGATGGGAATGACGGGATCCCCAGAGGAGCTGCGGCCAGAGTGGGTAGGGTTTGGCCTGGGGCCGCGCATCAACGCCATTGGGCGGATTGGCCGACCGGAGCTGGGGATCCAGTTGCTGACCACCGACGATCCGCAGCAGGCAGAAAAACTGGCCCGCCGCTGCGAACGCCTCAACCAGGTGCGGCAGCAGATGTGTGGGCGCATCGAGGCGGAGGCCCTGGAGCAAATCGCCCGGCAAGGGCGGGATCTGCAGCAAGAGCGAGTGTTGACGATTTTGGGATCCCCGCAGCAGCGCTGGCACAAAGGGGTAATTGGCCTGGTGGCCTCGCGGCTGGCGGAGCGTTTTGGCTGTCCGGTGTTTATCGGCAGCCAGTCGCCCCAGGGGGAGATTACCGGCTCGGCGCGGCAGGGGATCCCGGAGTTCGACGTGTTTCAGGCGTTGGAGTTTTGCAAAGATTTGTTCAGCAAACACGGCGGCCACCCGGCGGCGGGGGGATTTAGCCTGAGGGCGGAAAACTGGCCTCTTTTGGAAGAGCGGCTTCGGCAATTTGCCCAACAGCGGTTGCAGCCGGAACAAATCCGTCCCCTGGTGCAGATCGACGCGGAGGTGGCACTGGCGGATCTCACCTTCGACCTCTACCGCGAGCTGCAGCGGTTGCAGCCCTGTGGCATCGGCAATCCGGAGCCGGTCTTTTGCAGCCGCAACCTGCAGGTGTTGCAACAGCAGCGATTTTGCCCACAGCCTGCCCAAAGGGGGGAGGATACCCCCGGCCACCTGAAGCTGCTGCTCCGGGATCCCGTCAGCCGGGGCCTAGACGGGGCAGGATCCTCACTTGCTGCCCCAGCCAAAGCCCGCAGCCGTCCCCTGTGGGCCATTTGGTGGCGAGGGGCCGCCGCCTATCCCCTGCCGGCGCAGATTGACATCGCCTACACCCTCAAGGCCAAAAGGTGGGGGGAAGAAACCCAACTGGAGCTGGAGATTCTTGGGATCCGGCCTGCCGCAGAAGCCAGCTCTGCCGATCTTTCGCCCGCCGCCGTCGCTCCCACCCTCTCCGATGCCAAAGCTGGCGCCCAGGCAGCACCCTCCCCCCTGCTGATCTACCGCCCTGCCCCCCAGCCCACCCAACCGCTGCGTTGGCAGGCTGTATCTCGATTTTCTGCCCTCCTGCCCCAGGCGCGGGGAACGATCCTCCTCTACGGCTTCCGGCGCCCTACGTTTGTCCTGCCACCGAAGCAGCATCCCTCCCTGACCCTCCACTACGACCGCCCCCAAGCTGGCCATCGCTACAACCAACTGTGGCTGTGGAGTTGGCCTCCCTCTTTGGATCACCTCAAGTGGTTGCTCTCCTGCACTCCCGGCGACGCGCTGCTGATTGTCCTGCACCACCAGGCGGTGCCTCTGCCCTCCGCCGCTGCCTTACAACGGCAATTGCGCCACTACCTGCAAAACCAAGCCCAGGTGGATCTGTTACGCTTGGCCCAGCAATGGTGGCTGTCGCCAGCGCTGTTAGTGGCCGGCCTGCGCTCCCTGGGGTATGCCTGTCCAGAGTTTGGCCCGACAGGATCTTTGGAAGAGGAGCTGGAGGCCCAGCGGGCCTGGTACCGCAGCTCTTGGCAACAAGTGGCTGCCCTGCTGCAGGGATCTCGTCCGCAATAGACCCCTCGCTTCCCGCCAGCCTATGGGAATTAAACTGCTCCTCGGCTCCGACTACCACGGCAACGACCGGCTGATCCGGCAGGCCCTTGACCATCTGCCCCAAGTGGATGCTTACATCAACTGCGGCGATTTCTGTTCCAAGGCCGGCAAGCCCTCCTGCAAAGCCACTCAAGGCTTTCACCCCACAGCCCAAGCCGAGGTGGCCCAGTTGCAATCTTTTCTGGCGGCGGTGGACAGTCTGGGCAAGCCCTGGCTCTTTTTGCCCGGCAACCACGATCCGGCAGCCTCTGTTCTGGAGCCGCTGGCTGGCAGTTGGGGGCGGGCGATTACCCAGTCCTGTTGCTTTGAGTGGCTGGGGCTCCAAGTGCTGGCGGTGCCCTGGACTCCCCCCTGTGGTTGGAGCTGGACCCTCACCCGCAGCCATCTGCAGGAGCTGCTCACCCTCTACGGTCAACCTCCTCGCCCCATTGACCTGTTGCTCAGCCACGCGCCGCCGCGGGGCCTGTTGGACGAAGGCGGAAAATGGTACCACCGCCGCATGCCCACCTTGCGCCCCTTGGTGGATCACCTGCAGCCGCGCTACTACATCTGCGGCCACATGCACTGGGACGGGGGCAAGGTGGAGCGGTGCGGATCCACCCTGGTGATCAACACGGCGCTGCACAACATGGTTCTGGAAATCCCCTGAGCCCCTGGGCAGCCCCCCCACTGTCTGCTGGTTTCCCCTAAGATACCCTTATGGCACGCCCCTTGATCTTGGCCAGCAGCAACTCCGGCAAATGGCGGGAGTTCAGCACCTTTTTTCAGCTCCATGCCCCTGCCTGGGAGCTGCGCCCCCTGCCTGCCGAGCTGACTGTGGAAGAGAGCGGCAGCACCTTTGCCGAAAATGCCCTTCTCAAGGCCAAGGCCGTGGCAGAATCGCTGGGGGAGTGGGCCATTGCTGATGACTCCGGCCTGGCGGTGGCAGCCCTTGGCGGCGCCCCCGGGATCCACTCCGCTCGCTATGCCCCCGACGATGCCGCCCGCATCCAGCGGCTGCTGCGGGAGATGGAAGGGATCCCCAACCGCCAAGCCAGCTTTCACTGCGCCATTGCCCTTGTCGATCCCCAGGGCCAGGTGCGGGCCTTGGTGGAGGGCATCTGCCACGGGGAGATCCTGGCTCAGCCGCGGGGCAAGGGAGGGTTTGGCTACGACCCCCTCTTTTGGGTGCCCGAAGTGGGGCTGACCTTCGCCGAGATGAGCCCGGCGCAAAAAGAAGCGGTCGGCCACCGCGGCCAGGCCCTGAGAGCCCTGAAAGAACAGCTCCTCATCTTGGAGCGCAGTCTAGGCTAGCTTGAAGGTACGGCTGCATTCTCCACGAGGGGGGCCGAGACAATGGCAGCAGCCTGGGCCAGAAAAGGTTTCACGAGGCCGCGGGGGGGATCCCTTGAACCCTAAGGCTGCAGCTCTGTGGATCCTACCTGTCAAAAGGTTTCCTCGGTACAGGAAGATGGGAGTGCCAGTTTTGCGTTGGGAGCCTGAAGAATGACCTTCTCTGAGGAGCGCGATCCAAGCCGGGATCCAAACCGTATTCCAGACTCAACGGCTGCTGCCGGCGAGGGAAGCCGCGGCCAAGCTCCCAACAGCCCAGAGTCCCAAGGCCGGCGTTCCCCGCCCCCCTTGCCGGAGGACGGCTCTACTCCCTCCACTGGAGGTGCCGAAGACTGGCTAGAGGATGAGGAGAGGCAAAACGATGGCAAGACGTCCGCTGCTCGTCTCTCTGGGCGCGGAGGACAGAGGGCCAGCTCAGCCCGAGAAGCTGCCGCCGGATCTTCGCGGGGTGCCGAGACGGAGTCCTCTCGGCCCCGGCCCAGCCGTGCCGGACAAGCCTTGGTTCCCCGGCGCCCTATCTCCAGCAACTGGGGTTACGACGGATCCGCCCGCTCTGCCGCCTATGCCGGCTCCTACCGGAGCGACTCCAGCCGTTCTGCAGCTTACGGCTACACCCCCAGCTACGGGGGCAGGGGGGGATATGGAGGGGGAGGACGCAGCAGCAGCTCTTCAGGGGGAGTCTCCTCCTCAGATCTGACCATCCTGCTGGTGGTGGCCCTGCTGGCCTTCTTCGGCGGGTTTGCCATCCGCAACATCTTTGCCGAGTCGGGCGGCTTTGACGATGAGCGCCCCATCCGCGCTGCCAATGTGCCGGCGGCCTTCCGGGATTTTTGCTTTGCCTACAACGGCACGGCTTCCTTTACCGTGGTGCAACTGACCAGCGTCTCTGCCCTCACCGTGGCCTCGGTGCCCATCTACAAAGTGGATACCTGCACCATTCCCGTCAGCCAAACGGCCAATGCCCTGCAGGCCTTGGGCATCCGCGGACGGGCCAACACCCTGGGCCCCCAACTGGGCGGATCCAACCTCACCCTGATCCAGATCCCCTTGGCCAGCAGCTTGGCCCGCGCCGTCTACAACCAGTTTCCCAGCTTAGCCACTCAGGGTAATGAGGCCCAGGTTTTGTCCCAACTGGAAACCGCCGTCAACAACGCGCTCCGCTCCAACGTGGAGGGGCTGGCCCTGCAAAACCTGGAGCCCACCAACATCCCCGACGTGTACGTGATGGTGCCGGGCCACTCCTTTGATTTGCAACCGCAGCTTAATCTGCGCTAGCCCCCTGACGGCGCCGTGTTCATTACTCTAGAAGGCGGGGAGGGGGTGGGCAAAACCACCCAGCAAGCCCTCTTGGCCGAGCGGCTGCAACGAGAAGGCTACGCCTGCGTGTCTACCCGCGAGCCGGGAGGGACGGCGCTGGGCGAAGCGCTGCGGGAGCTGCTGTTGCACGGGGATCCCTTGACGCCGCTGGCCGAGCTGCTCCTGTACGCTGCGGATCGGGCTGAACACGTGAACAAGGTCATCGCGCCGGCTCTCGCGGTGGGACAAGTGGTGATCTGTGATCGCTTCACCGATTCCACCTTGGCCTACCAGGGCTACGGTCGAGGCCTGAACTTGGAGCAGATCCGCCAGCTCAACCACTTGGCCACCGGCGGGCTGCAGCCACAGCTTACCCTGTGGCTGGATCTTGCTCCCGAAGTGGGGCTGGCGCGCTCCCGTCTTGGCGACAAGCTCGAACAGGAGCACCTGGAGTTCCACCGCCGGGTTTACCGCGGATTTCAAGCTCTAGCCGCCGCAGAGCCGCAGCGGATTGTCCGCATTGACGCCGGGGGATCCCCCCTGGAGGTGGCTGCCCGCATCTGGTCGGTGGTCAAGCCTCGCCTGCTGGCAGCAGTCCCAAGGCCCTAGACGAAAGGTTAAGATTTGGTTAAAAAGGGGGGAGCAGGGGGCGGCTCAAGCTAGCCTAGGTAAGCCAGGGCAGGGGAGTTTGCCGCTCTTTGGAGTTGTTGTCGTGGGTAGAGAAGACTTGCGGTGGACCTCATTGCTGCTGAATCGGAAACTGAGAGCCTCGGCAAGACGGAGTCCTCGGAGTCACTCTTGCTCTCGTCTTCAAGCTTGCCTCCGCTGGCTGCTTTGGCCCACCAACTGCTGAGCCAGCAATGGCAGCGGCTGCAGAAGCATGTGGGGAGAGTGCTCAAGCACCACCCAGAGGCGGCAGAATCCCTTCATCAGATCCGGGTGAGCTTGCGCCGCATCGGCACCTGGGCGGAAGTGTTTCAGGGATCCGTGCGCCTGCCCAAGCCGCTTAAACCCAAGCGTTTGCAGAAGCTGACCAGAACTCTGGGCCAGCAGCGGGATCTGGACGTATTGCTGGAAATCCTCCAGGAGCCCTGTTGGCAGGGGCTCCCGGCAGCCGAGCAGGCAGAGCTGAAGGAGTTGGAGGAAGACCTGCGGCAGCGGCAGGCCCAAGCTGAGAAACGTTCCCGTCGCATTTTGGAAGATGCCGACTTTCAAGAGTTTCAGGCAGCCTGCGCCGAGTGGCTGGAGCACCCTCGCTACCGGCCTCCGGCCCAGCTTCCCCTCCGGGAGAGCTTGCCTCACCTGTTGGCCCCTTTGCTGGCTGCCTGGTTCCTGCAGCCGGGTTGGCGGATCCCGGCCTTCCCCGAAACCGAAGCTCAGGCTGAACAACTGCATGACCTGCGCAAAGCCACCAAACGCCTGCGCTACCAGCTAGAGTTTTTTGCCCCCTTCTACGGAGAGACCCTCCAAAGCTGGGTGAAGGCCCTCAAGCGTCTGCAGGAAAAGTTGGGCCGCTTTAACGACTTGCAAGTTCTACAGGCCCAGCTACCTGCCGACTCAAGCTTGCAGAACTGGCTGCAGGAACAACAGAAGCTGGCTCTCCAAGATTGGCCCACGCAGCAACAGCGTTACTGTAACCCTGCCGAGCAGCAGCGGCTATATCAGTTGCTCTTCTTGGTTGGGGAGAACAGCAACGGGGAAGTCCAGGTGGTAGGCTAGAGCAGGGATTTGAACCGCGATTGGCTGGACAGGATCGCTCCAGATCCATGGCTAGGTGTAAGGGCGACGTCCAGCTCCACTAGGTGTGAAAATGCCCATGAAAAAGAGAATTGCCACGGCCGTTGCTTTGCTCTGCTGTCTACTGGCCCTACTTTTCTTTTGGCGCTTAGGAACTGCTGCCCGAAAACAAACCCTCCAACTCTACATCTGGTCGGAATACATTGACCCAGCCATTCTCACGGCCTTTGAGAAAGCCACTAACAGCCGCGTAGTGGTGAGTGTGTACGAGTCCAACGAGGACATGATTGCCAAGCTGCGGGGGGGCGGCGTCAGCCAGTACGACATTGTCGTGCCCACCGACTACGTTGTGCCCAACATGGTGGAGCTGGGCCTGCTGCAGCCTCTCAACAAAAACCTCATTCCCAATCTCCGCAACCTGGACGAGAAGTTTGTCGGCTTGCCCTTTGACCCAGAAAACACCTACACCGTTCCCTACCAGTGGGGCACCACCGGCATTGGCTACCGCAAAGACCGCCTGCCGGAAAACTTTGAGCGTTCCTGGGGGGTGATCTTTGATCCTAAGCAGCAGTACGGCCCCTTTGTGATGATCGATGAGATGCGCTCTATGCTTGCGGCTGCCGCCTTCTACCTGGGCTTTGACCCCAGTACTACCGTTCCCGCAGAGCTGCAGCAGATTCAGGAGCTGTTGATTCAAGCCAAACGCCGCAGCGCCGGTCTCATTGGCGGGGTGGGCGGCAAAAATCAACTGGTCTCCGGGACAGCCAATGTGGCGGTTGTCTACAGCGGTGATGCCCTGCAAGCTGCCGAAGAAAATCCCAACATTGGCTACTTTGTCCCCCGCGAGGGCGCCCACATTTGGCTTGACGTGATGGCTATCCCTGCCAAAGCTCCTAACCCGGAGCTGGCCAACCGCTTCATCAACTTCATTCTGGAGCCGGAAATTGGCGCCCAACTGAGCAACTACAACCGCTTTGCCACCCCCAACGCTGCTGCCCTACCCAGGATCAACCCCCGGGATCGCCAAAACCCAGCTATCTATCCCGATGAGACGACCTTTGCCAGGCTAAAGTACCTCAAAGTGCTGTCGCAGGAGCAGCTACGTCTGGTTGACGCTGTCTGGACTGCCGTCAAAAGCAGCTAGGGATCCACTGCCTGCGGCTTGTTAGCTCTCGACACAAAACTTGACACTTTTTAATATCTGAGCCACATTGGGAATGTCACCTACTGATGGAGTTGCAGCCATGGAAAACCAAGAAGCTAAGTTTGGCTTTACGCCCTTTGCCGAAAAATGGAATGGCCGGCTGGCGATGCTGGGCTTTGTAATTGGCGTTTTGACCGAGCTGCTCACGGGCCAAGGGATCCTCTCTCAAATCGGCCTGATGTAATCCCAAGCCCTGGCACAGACCCTTTCTGCTCGGCTGGCAGCCGAGCTTTTGCTTTGCTAAGGCTCTACCCCCTACAAATTCTGCAAGTACTGGCAAAGGTCGGCTAGGATGCGCTCCAGCTCCTCCAGGCCCTGGGAAGCCCTGGCCCATTCTGGTGCAGCGCTGTCCAGGGATCCCTGCTGGGCCAATCCCACCCCTAGGTGCTCCAGCTCGCGGGCCACTTGACAGAAGGCATTCGCCCCGACGTTGGCGCTAGCCCCTTTGAGGCGGTGGGCAACTTTCCGCAGCTCTTCAGGGTCACCTTTCGTAACCGCTTGGCGCAGGTGCGGCAACTGGTTCTGGCAATCTTGGACAAACACCTGCAGCAGCTCCCGCTGAAACTGGCGGTCTCCGCCGGTAACTCGATCCAAGTAGGCGGCGTCGATGGGGTAGGGCAGCGTGGGAGCAGAGTTGCCGTTGGCGCCCTCAGCAGAAGGGGGATCGGGCGAGGCAGGCCCATTGGCTGCTCCTGCTGCGGAGGGAGCGATCCTTTGGCTCCAGTGGTTGAGCACTCTTTCCAGATCCTCCTTCAGCACCGGTTTACTGAGATAGTCGTCCATGCCAGCTTGCAAGCAGCGCTCCCGATCCTCCTGCATGGCGTTGGCTGTAATGGCGATCACCACGGTGCGGTGGCCGGATCCCCGCTCCTGCTGGCGCAGGCGGCGGGTGGCCTCGTAGCCATCCATCACCGGCATTTGGCAATCCATGAGGATGAGGTCGTACTGGACTCGCTGCAACAGATCCAGCACCTCCTGTCCGTTGGCCACCACATCCGCCATATAGCCCAGGCTCTGGAGCTGGCGCAGGGCCACCTTCTGGTTGACGGGGTTGTCTTCTGCTAGCAGGATGCGCAGCGATTGACGGGGACGATCCTCCCTGGGGGTCGTCTGAGGGAGGACGGGACTCATTCCCAAGAGCGAAGTGGATAAACCAGAAGATTTCCCCAGCGCCATGACCAGCGCTTCCTGCAGACGGCTTTGTTTTACCGGCTTAACTAAGTAGGCGGCAAAGCCAATCTCGGCAGCGCGGCGGGAGTGCTCCCCCAGTCCCAGTGAAGTCATCATCACCAGTTGCGTCTGGGACAGTTCCGGATCGGCTTTGATCCAGCGGCCCAGGGTCTCCCCATCCACCTCCGGCATTTGCATGTCCAAAACGGCCAGGGGGAAGGGTCTGCCTTCCCGAACGGCTTGGCGCAGTTTGTCCATAGCCTGATAGGCATTTTCGGCCTCTTCCACCACCATGCCCCAAGCCGGGGCCTGGCAGCGCAGGATCTTGCGATTGGTGGCATTGTCGTCCACCACCAACAGCCGCTTGCCCTGCAGATCCACCGGGATGCGAGCAGAAGGCTGGGCAAGCTGCTGGACGTAGGGCTGCCGCTCCAGAGTCAGCTCGACGCTGAAGGTGCTGCCCTGTCCCTCCTGGCTTTGCAACGAGATGGTTCCCCCCATCAGTTCTGTCAGTTGTTTGCAGATGGCCAAGCCCAGTCCCGTACCTCCGTATTTGCGGGTAGTAGAGGCATCCACCTGGCTAAACGGTTGAAACAGCTTGCTCTGCGCCGCCGCCGGGATCCCGATCCCGGTATCTCTCACCGAGAGCTTGAGGTGGACATGGGTAGCGGTTTCTTGCAGCACCTCCGCTTGGATCACCACCTCCCCCTGGTGGGTAAATTTAATGGCATTGCTCACCAAGTTGTTGAGGATTTGCCGCAGACGCGAGGCATCTCCCCGCAGGTAGCGCGGCACTTCCGGTGGCATGAGCACCGCCAGCTCCAATCCCTTGGCGTGGGCAGTGGGGGCAAACAGATCCGCCACCTCTTCCAGACACGAGCGGAGATCGAAATCCAGGATCTCCAGCTCCATTTCCCCGGCCTCCAATTTGGAGAAGTCCAGGATGTCGTTGATGAGGGTGAGCAGCGCATCGCCGCTGACGCGGATGGTCTCTACAAAGTCCCGCTGTTCTGCATTGAGGGGGGTCTCCAGCAGCAGGCCCGTCATCCCCAACACCGCGTTCATGGGGGTGCGGATCTCGTGGCTCATGGTGGCTAAGAAGCTGCTTTTGGCCTGGGCAGCCTGCTCAGCTGCTTTGCGGGCTTGTTCCAGCTCCAGACTGCGCTTTCTCTCCCGTTCCAAAAGGGCTGCCTGGGTGAGGGCAACGCCAATTTGGTTGGCCAACTGCGACAGCAGCTCCATCTCAAACGGCTGCCACTGACGGGGCCCGGAGCACTGGTGGGCCAGCAACAACCCCCACAACTGCTGCTCCAAAAACAGCGGCACCACCAAGTTGGCCCTGACCTGCATTTTTTGCAGCAGCTCTAGGTAACAAGGCTCCAGTCCTTCACTTTCCACATCGCTAACAACGCGAACGCGGCCCTGGCTGTAGAGCTGGGCGTACTTTTCCTGAAAACAGGGATCCTCAATCACCTCTCCCATCAAGGAGGGGATCCCCGGCTGAGTTTTCTCGTTGGAGATGATCCCAGAACCATCCGGCTGGAAGCGGTAGACCAAAACCCGGTCGGCTTTGAGCAGAGCTTGGATTTCTGTTACCGCCGTCTCTAGGATCTCGGCGATATCCAAAGATTCGCGGATCTTCAAGCTGAGATTGGCTAGCAACTGAGCCCGGCGGTTTTGCCGCTCCAATTCTTCTGCCGCTTTCTTCTGCTCGGTAATGTTGCGGAAGATGCCCCGCGTAGCTACCATCACTCCATCTTCAAAGCGGCAGTTGACATTGCCCTCCACCCAAACGGTTTCACCGCTGGCCGTGAGGAAAGCTGTCTCTACCCTCTCCAGTTTCTCCCCTGCTAGAAGCTTCTGGAAAAGAGCCTGGCAGTGCTCTCGGCAGTCGGGATGGAGAATGTCGAAGAGGGTCATCTGATAGACCTGAGCTTCGTCATAGCCCAAGGTCTCTTTCCAAGCTCGGTTGACATATAAAAAGTGCCCTTCAGCATCCACGCTCTGGATGAGGTCGCTGGCATTTTCAAAGAGATCCCGGTAGCGCTCTTCGCTTTCTTTCAAGGCCAGCTCCGCCAGCTTGCGGTCGGTGATGTCGATGCCGGTGCCCATGACAAACTCCACCTCGCCGGCAGCGTTGATTAGGGCGGTGTTAGACCAAGAAATAAGCCGCAGTGCCCCTTGCTTGGTGCGCCAAAAATTCTCATGGCGATTCAAAAAGAGGGAATGATTGCCCTTGAGCTGTTCAAAAGCTTGCTTCACACCAAGCACATCTTCCGGCGGGATCAAACCCAAATCCCACAGCAGCCGGTTCTTAACTTCTGCCAGCGAGTAGCCAGAGAGCTGCTCGGCAGCGCGGTTGAAGCGCAAAATGTGTCCCTCAGGATCCAGAACCACCACCAGCGCCCCTGCCGTATCGATAACCGCGTTGGTAAAATCTCGCTCTTGCTTGAGGGATCGTTCTGCCTCTTCTCGCTCGGCAGTCTCCCGGCGGATGAGGAAGTAAACGGCGCTCAGAACCAGGTAAGTGAAAATCAGCCCCCCCAGGGCAACAAGATTGGTTCTCACCCAGGTTAACTGCAGTTCCTGATTGCGTTGCTCCAGAAGGCGATTTTCCTCCTGCTGGAGCACCCGAATCAACTCGACAATTTGCTCCATTAACCTTGGCCCTTCGCTGCTTTCTAGAGCTTCCTGAACGGCAGGTAGCCCCTCTTGCTCCCTCAGCCGGATCAAGTCTTGGATGACTCGTAGCCGTTGCTCCAGCAGCTCTAGGCGCTTCAGACGCTCTTGCTGCAGGGGGTTGTCAGCAGTGAGCTCTTTCAACAAGCGCAGATGGGTGGAGGTGGCTTCAAGGCTGGCTTGGTACTCACTGAGATAGCGAGGATTATTGGTCAGAAGATAACCATATTGACCGGCCTCGGCGGCGCGGGTTTCCGCCAGCAATCCTTCCAAGTTTTGGATCACTTTTAGAGTGTGGGCCACTCGTTCTGTAAGCTGCGGCAGTTGAGAGGCATTCCGCTGAGCTGAGTAGGTGATCCCGCCCAAAAGCAAGGCAGCCAGGCCAAAACCGGCGGTAACTTTGAGGAGAAAGCGGTTTTTGCGGGCAGGTTTAGTATCCCCCGACTTAGGCAGCAGAGGCGTCTGAGCCAGTTCCCTCAAAGTACGGCGCAGCTCCAGTTGGGCCACCACCTGATGGGCCAGGGCTTGTAATTGCTCCAGTTGTTCTGGGGTCAGGTGCCGAGGCTGATAATCGACAACGCAAAGCGTGCCTAAGGCTTGCCCTTCTGGAGTTACCAAGGGAATGCCAGCGTAAAAGCGAATGTGGGGCTCTTGAGCGACAAACGGGTTATCGGCAAAGCGGGGATCCTGAGTGGCATCGGGCACCACCAGCGGCTCTTTAGGCGACAAGATGGCGTGGGCGCAGAAGGCCACATCCCGGGGAGTCTCCTCCACATCGACGCCGAATTTGGCTTTAAACCACTGGCGGTGTTCGTCGATAAGGCTGACCAGGGCAATGGGCGTGCCGCAGATGTAGGCGGCAAGGCGGACGATCTCGTCAAACGCAGTTTCAGGTGCCGTATCGAGAATCTGATACTGCCGCAGGGCAGCCAGCCGCTCTTTTTCGTTGGGAGGAAGGGGAGCTTTGGGCATAGGTCAAACTAAGCGGAGAGGAAGGGTTCCGATCCACCGATCTCGGAGGTCGATAGTCTCAAGGTAAAAGAGGTAACCCCAGCATAACCTCCAAGCCTCTCTACCGGAAGCTACAGGGATCCGATCCCCAAGCCCGCTTCCTGCTGGATGAGCTGTCTGCATTCTCGCCCTGCTCAGCAGCTCCGTCAGACGAGGCAAAATTACAGGCCCAGACCTGACCTATCCAGATCCGCTGTAGGCAGAAGAGAAAAAAGCTGGTCGGATCTCGGTCTCGACATTCGTACTGGTGTCAAAGCCAGGGAAGATTGATACAATAAACTCCAATCGATGGTGTTAGTTAAGATGACCAGGCTATTTCCTATCGTTCGTATGGGAACTTCAGGTTGAAACTTTTTAACAAAGGGCGTAGCATGATACCACAAGCTCGGCAAAAGGAGGATAGCTTTAGCTATGCAAAAGCTCCAAGATAGCCTGGTAGAGGCCTTGAGCATTGATGGTGCCTTGGGGGTAGCAGTGGGAGATTGGAAAACCGGGATGTGCCTGGGATACAAGGGTACCAACAGCCCTGCCTTTCCCGAAGCTAATCTAGAGCTGGCTGTTGCCGGAAACACAGAGGTGATCCGCGCCAAAATGCGAGCTGCTGAGTCTCTTAAGCTTACTGACAAAATCGAGGAGATTCTTATCCTGCTGGAGACTCAGTACCACCTAATGCATCTAGTCCAGCACATCTCTGGTTTGTTTTTCTATCTGGTTCTGGATCGAGAGAAAAGCAACTTGGCCCTTGCCCGCATCAAGCTTGGCCAAATCGAAAAGGAGCTGACCCTCTAGAAGTGGAGGTGAAGCCGGACAACCTGGCAGTATCCCCTGAAACCCATTTTGGGGGAGTGCGGAACCGGGGACTTGAACCCCGATGGCATTGCTGCCACTAGAACCTGAATCTAGCGCGTCTACCATTCCGCCAGTTCCGCAGCGATCTATAAGTCTGCCCAAGAAAAGGGATCCCTGTCAAGGGCAGAGGCAGGTTCTGCAAAGGGATCCTACTCTTATGCTAAGCTCGGCTGCGCACGCACTGGATCCAGAGCGCTAACTTTGGCAGCTTTTACCTTTGTTTGCGAGGGCACTTGTCCCAATACCCAGGCGCGGGCAGGATACTTCATTACCCCCCACGGGGAGATCCCCACCCCCTGCTTCATGCCGGTGGGGACTTTGGCCAATGTGAAAACCCTCACCCCTGCCCAACTCAAGGAAACCGGCGCCCACATTATCCTCAGCAACACCTATCACCTCCACCTCCAGCCTGGCGAAAGCATCATCCAAGAGGCCGGGGGGCTGCACCGCTTCATGGCTTGGCCGGGCCCCATCCTCACGGATTCGGGCGGCTTTCAGGTCTTCAGCCTCAGCGCCATTCGCAAAATTGACGAGGAAGGGGTGACCTTCCGCTCCCCCTACGACGGGCGTCTGGTTCGCTTTACCCCTGAGCTTGCCATTCAAATCCAAAATGCCTTGGGCGCGGACATCATCATGGCCTTTGACGAGTGCCCGCCCTATCCTGCTAGCCCTGAGGCGGTGGCGGCAGCGGTGCGGCGGACTACTCAATGGCTGAAGCGCTGCGTGGAGGCCCACCGCCGCTCAGACCAGGCTTTGTTTGGCATTGTCCAGGGCGGGGTTTACCCGGAGCTGCGTCGGCAGGCAGCAGAAGAAGTCTGCCGGCTGGATCTGCCCGGCTATGCCATCGGCGGCGTCAGCGTGGGAGAGCCGGTGGAGCTGATGCACGCGGTGGTACGACAAACAGCTCCTCTGTTGCCGGCGGATCGCCCCCGTTATCTTATGGGGGTAGGCACCTATGCCGAGATGCGGGCGGCAGTGGCTGCCGGCGTGGACTTGTTTGACTGCGTCATTCCCACGCGCTATGCCCGCCACGGCACCGTGATCAGCCGCGGCCAACGCTGGAACATCAAGAACGCCGAACACCGCCGCAGCCTGGATCCCATCGATCCCGACTGCCCCTGCTACACCTGCCGCCACTTCAGCCGCGCCTATTTATGCCACCTCATCCGCGCCCAAGAGATCCTGGGCTACACCTTGCTTTCCATCCACAACATCACGGAGCTGATGCGCTACACCCAAAAGATGCGCCAGGCCATCCTGGAAGGCAAATTTCATGAGAACTGGGATCCGTGGCGCGAGGGCTGAGCCTCCTCGGAAAGCTTCGTCAATATCAGTAAATGTTCGTGGGTTAGGCTTCCTAATCGCTACAATGAGCGAAGAACCTAGTCTTAACCTCGGAGAGGAGCATGGCTATTCGCACCCTGCAAAGTGTAATTGAGCAGCATATTCCTGGGCTCCCTGGCCTCATCGCCGTCTTGGTAGGGCGGGTCACGGATGGCAAAACGGTAGCCAAAGTAACTTACGCCCGCGATGCCCAGGAAGAACAGGCGCTGGAACTTTTGGGCACCTACGCCAGCGATTTGCTCCAAGCCAACAACCGCCTTTGCCAAACGGTCAGCCCTGAGGAGGAGACGGATTACCTCACAACGGGCTCATCTCATGTGCGGGTGATCCTGAAGTCTTTCCCCAAAAGTCCCTACTTTGTTTTGTTTTTGACCCGCTCCATCACCGACCTCAAAGCAATTTCAGAGCGGATCAAAGCTATCCTCATCGACGGCAAACCGCTGCTGCCTCCTGTTCAAGACGGCACCCTATCCACTGCTCAGGCTTTGATTAGCTACGCCAAGCGCTACGCTCCGGATCCCAACTTTGTCATGCTGCGCTTGTCCCTAAAAACGGGCATTGACCGCATCCGCCTAGAAAAAGGCACCCTAAACCCCCAGGAGCTCCGCATTCTCCACAAAGCGGTATCTGAGGTATTGGGGGTAGAGCGCTTGCCTATTGCCTTGCCTAGCTAAAGGCTAAGGTTGTAGAAGTCGTCAACTGTTGCCCCTTCCTATCGCCTCGAGCTCAAGCCACCTATGTTGGAGCATCTACGCCTTGACCGCGAGCGCAAGCTCATTTCTCTCTTTGGCGAGCCGGTGATTTTCCACTGCCACCACTACAACCTATTCCTGCAGCAGACCATTGAGGATCCCGAATGGATCGATGGCGTAGGGATCCTGCGTAGGGCAGCTCAGGAGATTTTCTACAGTCTTCTGCGGGGAGCTTTCGGGACTCTCGGTGTTCAGAGTGCCCAAGAGCGCTTGGCAGTGGCGGCTCAGATCTTCAGCTTTTTGGGGTTTGGGCGGCTGGAGTTTGACGTGACAGCTTCGGGTGGGGAAGTGCAACTTACCCATTCCCACTATGCAGAAGGCTGGCTGAGCAAGTACGGGGAACAGGTCAGCCGCACCCGTCCTATCGACCACGTGGCAGTGGGCTATGTGGCAGCGGCTTTGGATGCCACCTTTGGCGAGCTAGGCAGCTACACGGCGGAGGAAACAGAGTGCATGGCCGTTACGCGCAAGGATTGCTGCGTGATCCAGGCTACTCGGCTGTCGCGGCCTCAATCTTTGATCCCTAGCCCCGGCATGGGCAAGCTCATCGAACGTCCCGCCGATCTGCCCAAGCCGATAACAGCAGTGGACTACGACGCAGTCAACGAGGCCTTATGGAGCTTGCCTTTAGCTGGAGATGAGCGAGGCCAGATTCGCGCCTTTAACGTGTTGCTCACTCGCATGCCTGCTAACTATTACAACCGCATTCAGTACCGCTTTTTGGAGGAGCTGAAGGCGGTGCGAGCTGAGCTACTGGGGGTGGGAGAAGATCTCATCCGGGAGTCGGGACATGTCTGCGTATTCTACACCTTTGGCAACGTTATGGAATCCGTGGAGTGGGAAACCCTTGTGGGGCCAATGCTAGAGAAGGATACCGACTGGATCCATGGCGGCTATGCGGTGGCCAGCAGTCTGGGGTGGGGTCGCTGGCAGGCTTTGGAGGTGGTGAGCGGCGAGTCTTGCCGGGTGGCCATTGACGGCAACTACGAAGCCAACTACTTTTTGGCTTCCTACCCACGGGCAGAAGATCCCGCCTGCTATTTTGCTCAAGGGGCGGTGCCGGCGATGATGAATCTGGTCTACAACGGCAACATCCAGCAGAAGCCGATTCTGGATCAAGTCTTCTACAACCGCCTCTTCCAGCGAGGTGGGCTGTTTTGCGGGAAGGAGACCAAAGCCAGAGAGAAAGGGGATCCCTGGTGTGAGTTCTACGCTGAGCGGATTTAGGGATCCATGCAGGTGCGCATCCTCAGGCGGCGGGAGTGTGGAACGGGCTGGGCCACAGACCTGCTGCTGCCGCGCTGCCTGAGCTGGCCGGAGGTGGAAGAGCTGGCCCGGGAGATAGGGGCCACCTGCCGCTGCTTTCAAAAGCAACTGGTGTGGTTGGATCTGCCGGCAGGACGGATTACGGCTTCTTTGCGGGTGCCTCGCCTAACTTTGCGGCTCTACGACGCCGCTGTTGAGGCCCAGATCCTAAACCACTTGCAGCAGTTGGTGAAGTCGGTTGATCCTAAGATCCAGGGGCCATAGCAAGCCCTCTACAGTACTCTCTCGATACAGCTTGTTAAAGAATTAAGGGGTATAGAACGTAATCCCGGCGCCTAGACAGGTACAGCCTTTTAATTTAAATACCTGTACCCTATTTTAAATTAAAAGGCTGTAACTTTGCATTTTTCTCTCGTATTCTTCCATTCTCTCTTCATAAGTCCAGGATTCGTATAAGAAGCGGGCTAAGGTGGCCACACCAGCCATCCCTGCCAAGATTAGAAAGAATGGAGCCTCAGCAATAATCAGCGCAATTAGGGCAACGACTCCAGCTCCAGTTGACAGGGCAGCCTGGAGCTTGTCCATCACACGGGTTGGGAGCTCTGGTAGTTGCGGCTTGACTGGTCGAGGGGGTAGTTGAGGTGGCTCAGGTTCTCTGGGGCGAGGGGGCAGTTCTGGCCCGCTCAGTTGCAGGCTGATGGGGGTGGGAAGAACTATATAGGGATAGCAGTCACTCCGCTCATATTTGAGGATTGGGTGGGGCTTCCAGCTCGGCGTGTGCATTGCGCTCTACTTGATCTGGCGGTTGCCCTGTAATATGCCAGAGGCCACTTTTCCAGTCAATTCTCCCTGGGCCTGTAGAGCTGCAGCTTGTTGTCCTTTTGCACCACCACCCGCTTCCAGCCTGCCTCTGTCCGGTAGATGAAGCTGATGTTTCGGGGCTCCGGGTTGTGCCCCGCTGGCATCGGTTTGCCCTGGGCCCTGGCCCTCAGTCGGTCGGCTACGTCGAAGAGATAGCCAACCTCTAGATAGGCGTAGAAGGGCCTATCTAGGAGTAGGGGCGTGGTAGGGGGCTAGATCCGCCGAACAGCATTGTGGGTTACTCAATAAAGCAACGGAAAAGCAACGGAGAGGGTGGGATTCGAACCGACGGTGGCGTGAACCACGGCAGTTTTCAAGACTGCTTCCTTAAACCGCTCGGACACCTCTCCAATTCTCTGGGATCCCCAAACCCTATTTATGCTACGCAATTGGCTTCAGGCTGTGCAATTGTACTCCGCACCGAGTAGCGCGATGGGCGAGAAAGCAGACCCTGCCATGGTTTAGCATAGCAACGCTCGCCTTGGCCCAGGCCGCCCCAGCAGGGATCCCTCAGTCTGCAACTGCTGCTATGCTACGGGACAGGTTAGCGGATCCCTTGTCGCTATGCCCTCGCGTCGTTCCAAGTCGGTTTCAGATTCCAGGCCAGAGATAGGAGGGGGGCGTCTTTTAGCCCTGAAAAATCAGATCGAGGCAATCCTCTACCTGAAGGGACAGCCGTTGGCCCTATCGACGCTGGCCCAGTTGGCCCACTGCAGCCGCGAGGAGGCCTACGATGCGCTGTTGGAGCTGATGGAAGACTACGCCCACCGCGATTCTGCCCTAGAGGTGCTGCAGGTGGAGGAGGGGTTTGCTCTGCAGTTGCGGGAGCCTTTTCTGGAGCTGGCCAACCAGCTCTTGCCCCCTGAAATCGGGGTGGGCGCCACCCGTACCTTGGCAACCATCGTTCTACGTGGCCCCCTCTCGCAAGCTGACTTGGTGGAGTTGCGCGGTCAGGGCGCTTACCAACACGTGGCAGAGCTGGTGGAAAAGGGCTTTGTGACCCGCTATCGCAAAGAAGGCAGCCGCTCCCCCTGGTTGCGGGTGACGGATAAGTTCCATCGCTACTTTACAGTGGAGAGGCTGGCCGAAACAGCAGCAGCTTCCTTCCCCGAAGCCTAAACTTGCCGCCCAACTCGATCCCAACCCCACCGGCGATCGTTCTCTCCCAGAAGAGGAGGTTTCGCCTAGGCCAGCGCAGCGCCCTCCGAAACCGTCTTAGGCGGGTTTAAAGAACCATAAAGTCAAGGATCCCCTCGGCGGGGATCCAGAGAAAGGAATCACGGCTTCGGCGGAGAAGGGATCCCTTCCTGCCAAGGGGGGTGGACTTACTTATTGGGCTGAGGGGTGAGCCGCAGGTAGGGCTTGAGCTCCTTGTAACCTTTCGGGAACTTTTCTTTTAGCACTTCAGGATCCTGCAGCGAAGGCGGGATAATGACGTCGTCGCCATCTTTCCAGTCGGCAGGGGTGACGACGCTGTACTTATCCGTCAACTGCAGAGCGTCGATGGCCCGCAAAAGCTCGTCGAAGTTGCGGCCCGTGCTGGCCGGATACGTAAGGATGAGGCGGATTTTCTTGTTGGGATCGATAACGAAAACCGAGCGCACCGTCAAGGGCAGCCCTTCTTGGTTAAGGTTGGTTTGATCCAACATGCCGTAGAGCTGCGAGACCTTGCGGTCTACATCTGCCAAGATGGGGTAGTTCACGATAGCGTTCTGGGTTTCCTCGATGTCTTTCACCCAGCCCAGGTGGGAGTCCACATCGTCCACGCTGAGGGCCAGCACCTTCACCCCCCGCTTTTCAAATTCGGGCATCAGCTTGGCAACGGTGCCCAGTTCGGTGGTGCAGACCGGCGTGTAGTCGGCAGGGTGGGAAAACAACACTACCCAGCTATCCCCGGCCCAGGAGTAGAAGTCAATTTCGCCGTGGGTGGACTTTTGCGTAAAATTGGGAGCTGTATCGCCAAGTCGGAGAGCCATACGCTCTTTCTCCTCAGTAAAGAGTTCAGTCCGGTGAGGCCGGGATCCGGATCCTTGCCATCGATCGATCTACAGTCTATTCTGCCACAAAAACTCCACTTTTCCGAGCGGATTTTAGGATATTTTAAGGTGTTGCCAACTTGCCGGCTAGGGGGAGTGCCCTTTCCCGACGTAAACGATTGTTGCGGGGGAATTAATATTCTGTAAGTTCTTTACAGGCTGCAACGGCGACGTGCTAAGGGTATTGTAGGTAACAGAATCTAGCTTCTCGGGCGAGGCCGTGGGATCGATGGGAAGTGCAGAAACAGCTACAACTTGCAGCTTGGCCACCCTGTGGGCCCAAAAATATGTAGACAAGCTGCGGGCGCAGGCGGCCTTGGGCGAGCTGCCGGGCGCCCAACTGGCCGACAAAGTGAAGGGATCCCTGCGCTTTGCCAGCTCCCAGGCCTGGGCCAAGACAGAGCGGCTCTTGGCTGCTGAAATACCCAAGCAGCGGCTGGATCCGGACTTGATCGATCCCTGGCAAATTGCCGAGGATTCTCGGGATTTATTTGAGGCGGCAGCGGAAAGTTGTGGGGAGGGCCTCTCGCCGGCTCGCTTTTCGGTGCAGATCGCGCCGCTCTGTGGCCGGCTGAGGGCCCGCTACAGCGAACGGGATCCGCGGGTGCTGGGCTTTTTAAGTATGCAATTCCACTACACGGGGCAAATGGTCTTGCAAGCCCTATCCCCTCAAGAGCGCGGCCTCTTCCACCCCTACTTGAAGGTCATGGACGACCACCTCTACATGCCCCTCCAGAGGATGTACGAGGGTGCCGCCGCCCATGCAGGCGATACCTTTTCCGCCCCCCTGGCTGCCGTGCAAGAGCTCTTGCCTCTGGTTACCAGCGTGGCAGAGTCCATCTGTGCTGAGGTGGCGCAGCGTTTCCCAGGCTATCGCTGCGAAAGCGGCCCCTTGACGGATCTGGAGGTGCGGATTTCCAGCATCCGCGATGTGGAGATGTTCCAGGTGTACTTGGGCCTCTGCGTCCTGGAAGGCAGTGTGGCGGCTGTCCAACAAGAGCTGTTTCCCCTGTGTGTGATGCTCTACCCTCCTTTGAAGGTGGAGTGGAAGCTGGTGCGGCAGATGCTGGAGCTTTTGGATGAGGCGCTGCGCTTTCAGCTCACCCCGGCCAGCTACACCGTCCTGCTGCCTTATCTGCGAGCCGTGCAGAGCATGTTCTCGCTGGAGGTTTTCCCCGAAAGCGACCCCATCTGGAGCCATCATCCTGACGTGATGCGCTTTATGGGAACGGCGCAGAACCTGTTGCAAGAACTGATGGGTCAAGGAGCTATCTGAAAACCCGCCGGCAGCCCCATTCCCATCCCACTTCTTTACTAAGAGAGGACTAAGAGAGGTTGGTGAGGGCACCCTGCTGCTTCGAGCTCAGGTAGAGCAACTGCGTTGGGTAGGCAAATTCGATTCCCTGTTCCTGAAAAGTTCGCTTCAGGGCCAAGTTGATGCGCTCCTGCACATCCATGTAGAGGTTGTAGTCTGGGCTGAGCACGTAGTAAACCACTTCGTAATTGAGGCTGAAATCTCCGTAGGCGGCGAAGTGGGCGCGGTCAAATTGGGCGTTGGGCTCGGCTTCGATAATTTGTCTCACCAAGGTTGGAATGGCCTGCAGCTTTTCGGGGGGAGTTTCGTAAACAACGCCAAAGCCAAAAACCACCCGCCGCCGCTGCATACGTTTGTAGTTGCGAATTCGGGATCCGGTGATATCGGTATTGGCCATCACGATCTGCTCTCCGCCCAAGCTGCGTAGGCGCGTGGTTTTGATGCCGATGTACTCTACGGATCCCATAAAATCGCCCAAAATTATAAAATCCCCAATCTCGAAAGGCCGATCCATCAAAATAGAGATATAGGCAAACAGATCCTGTAAGACTCCTTGCGCCGCCAAAGCAATGGCTATACCGCCAATGCCCAAGCTGGCCACCAGTGCTGCCACATCAAAACCCAGATTTTCCAGCAGAAACAAGATACCGATAAGGGTAAACACCACCCGGATCAGAGGGGAGAGCAACAGCAAGCTTTGCTCGGTGGTGGCATCGCCTTTTTTGCGCATCAGGTAAATGCGCAGAGCATACTCTACACTGGCGCTGAGGAGATTGATGCCCAAGTAGGTGCCAACGACAGTGGCCAGGATGTCCAGAGTTTGCCGCAGGACGGTGGCCAAATTTAGGCTGCTCAAACAGACGTAAATCAGAGCCAGGTAGAGCAAAGGGATCAGGTAGCGCTCTACTTAGGAGTATTGCCGGGGATCCCGCTGAGTTTAGAGAACCAACCTGCCAAGGTTCGGAGAACCAAGCCCCGCAACACAGCGCGGATGGCGAAGATCCCGACTACAAAGATGAAAAATACCAGCAGGTAGTTCCAAAGGGGGTTGCCCAGCAGTTGGAAGCTGAGAATCTCCTGAAGCATGGCCTTGAAAACCGCCTTCTTCGGTCAACCAACAGCGAATAAAAGCAGCGGGAAAGCCCAGGGCAAAAGAGTCGCCTGGATTTGCTGCTTCTGTAACCAGTACCCTCTGGGTCTTAGCTAACAAAACAGGGACATCATAACACTGTGTTTATCGCTACTTAGCCGGCTGCTTGGAGAAAGGATGCTCGGGATCCACCAGCTCGGCCACAAATTGGTGCAGGATGGGCAGGTAGCGCTCCCCGGCCACTTGTAGCAAATTGTTGTGATCGGCTCCCTCGATGGGCACCAAACGCTTGGGATCCCGTGCCGCTTGGTAAAGGGCTTCGGCATGCCAGAAGGGGATCAAGCGATCCTGGGTGCCGTGCAAAATCAGCAGTGGGCAGTTGATCTGGGCGATGCGGCTGAGGTTGTCGAAGCGATCAAAAGGCAGCAGCGGGATGCGGGTCAAGACGCGAAAAGCAGTTACAAAGGTCGATTCCAGGATCAGACCCCCCACCGGCTTTTGGGCTGCCAAGTAAACCGAGGGCCCGCCCCCCACCGAGCGTCCGTAAACCAAAATCCGCTCCGGCGGGATCCCCTGCTCCACCAGATAGGCGTAGGCGGCCTCAATGTCCTTGTAGGCACCGGCTTCGGAAGGGATCCCTTCGCTGGTGCCGTAGCCGCGGTAGTCGTAGGCCAAGACGGCAAACCCCCCCTGCTGCAGGCCAGCCAGGCGCGGCAAGATATCTCCCAAGTCCTCGGCGTTGCCGTGGCTGTAGAGGAGGGTATAGGTGGCTTCGGGGTTGGGCAGATACACCGCCGAAATCTGCAGGCCATCGGCGGTGGTGAGCTTGAAAATGGCATCCCCATCCTGGTAGCTGGCGGGGCGAGGCAAAAAGATCAGCCGCTCCGATTGAAACCAGCCCAGCCAGAGCAGGTAGCCGTACACCCCCAGGCCAATAAGCAGCAAGGATCGCCCCACCTGCAGCCCCGGGAAGGATCCCAAAATCCAATTCAAAAGCTTTAACATCCCTCGGCTTGGCATCGAGATAATTCTCCTCACCCCCGGCCCCTCCCCCAGAGGGAGAGGGGGAATTGGTGGCGGCGACGTCGGCAACTAAGGCCTACGGCCCGCTGACGCGAAAGGCCTACGGCCCGCTGACGCGATCAGGATTCGGCTGGCAAGGCGGAACATTTCCAAAGGCAAACCCCAATCCAGTTAACCAGAGTATGGGCGACGATGGTCACCAGCAGGTTTCCCGACAGCCACACGCCCAGCCCCAGGAGGACGCCCACGGCGCTGGCCCAGACGGCATAGGGCCAACCCTGCCATCCCAGCCAATGCAAAACCCCAAACAAGAGGCCGCTCAAGAGGATCCCGCCCGTCCACCCCAAGGGACTGGCCACCAGGGATCCCATCAGCACGCCGCGAAACAGCCATTCCTCGCTCCAGCCCGGCAGCACCCCCACCCAGAAGATATCTGACCACTGCAGGGGATCCGCCACCAGGTGCAAGTAGGCGGAAGCCGCCCGGCGATAGGCCGGCCAAAGCCAGTAAGCCCCGCAGCTGAGCAGCGCCACCCCCAGCCCCAGCGCCGTTCCCCAGGCAACGGCCAGCGGATCCCAACGGAAGGGCACGCGCAGGGATCCCAGCCAGATCCAGAGGCCGGCGATCACCGCCGCGATCAGGCTGGTCAGGCCCATCCCGATCAGGATCTGTTGGCGCGTACAGGGTTGAATCTCGGCACTCATGGGAGGGGATTTGGCTTGGCACCCTATTCCCAGGGTAGAGCGAATCTCGACAAGGACGGCTGCCTGAATCCACACTGGCAGCGGGGAACACTCCAAGCCCTGAAGGGCGGGGCCTAGGCCGCCATTGTCTCGGTCAACAGGGTAGGAGCTCTCAACTCCCCGCTGCTTGCCAGTGGAGGTGCTGCCTCAACAACTGGGCGTGCTGGGCCGATCGCTCCACCCAAACGGCCACTTGGTCAGGGCCGAGGGCCGGCCCATCGGCATAGCAGGCCAACCAAGCCCGGTGCAAAGCTTCCGGATCCTCTGGGATCGCCTCGAGATCCCAGCCGGGCATGCCCAATTCCTCAAGCAGCGTTGTCACCTTGGGATCGTAGCTGAGGCCAAAGCAGGCACAGCCCTCGGCTGCCGCCATCACCAGGCCGTGGTAGCGCATCACAATTGCCAATTTCACCCCCCGAAAGACCCCCTTTAAAAGATAGGGATCCCGAATTTCCAACACCTGGCTGTGGCCGGGCAAGCGCTGTTGCAGCCGTTGCGCCAAGCGGTAGTCTGGCCCCAGGTCGGGGGATCCAGGCGGAGCCAGTTGGAAGGGCAGCAAAAGCAGATAAGCTCCGGTGGCAGCCTGGAGGCGTCTCAGGCCCTCAGCCAAAATCTCCAATCGCGCTGGAGTGAGCTGGGGATGCTGCCGCAAGACCACGGCAATGCGGGGCTGAGGCCATCTTTCCCACTCCGGCAGGGTTTTGGAGGGCAGGCCCCAAACCGGATCCGGGGCCACCTGATGGGGGATCCCCCAGGCTCGCAGCCATTGAGAAGCAACGGCGTCGCGCACGCTGATGGCTGTACAACCTGCTAGAGCGCGGCGGGCCAGCTCGCGGATCCAGCCCCGCTGCAACGGCCCGATCCCCTGGGCCCAGGCCAAGGTTTTCAGCCCCCGCCGCTGGGCCCAGAGCATCAGTCCCAGGTAGTAGAGGGGGCTGCGCCAACTGGTGCGATCCTGCAGCAGGCTGCCCCCACCCCAGATAAAAGCTTGAGACTGCCTCAGATAGCGCCGCAAAGCCCAGCCATCGAAGCGCGGGCAGGCCAGTACCCCATAGGTGGCAGCCGTTTCCGCGGGGCGAGGAGAGAGCACCACCGGCTGTACAGGGCCGGACAACTGCTGGAGTTGCCGCAGTAGGGCCAGCAACAACGCCTCGTCGCCGGCATTGCCGTAGCCGTGGTAGCCACAGATCAAAACCCGTGGCCCCTGCATCGAGCCGATTTGCTCAGGCAAGTTGCGCCGGGATCCCCAATCAGTAGCAGTCAAGGTTGGTCGAACTCGGCCCGTTGCATCGAGAACCTAATCCAGCCTACAGCTTCCTTCCGGGATCCAGAGCGCTGCCGGCGCAGACATCTCCCTTGCAGCGGAAGGTCTCAGACAGGTCTTCCTTGATGTTCTCCCCACGGCTATAGCTTGCTTCCGCGCAGCGCTCTGCCAGGGGGGTCTTTCTCAGCTTGTGGGATGGCTCCCACTTGCCGAGCTGCCCAGAGCATGCGGTTTGCATCGCAGGGGACGCCGTAACCCCAACTCCCAGACCTATGGCCCGCTTGCGGGAAGGGATGTGGAAACACCCCAGATACTTCCTCTTCTTGCCGCAGTTTCGTATCTCGGCTATTGCTCTAGCCACCTGGCAAGACGCTGCCCTGGATCTTCTGGCCCTGCCAACACTGCCAATGACAAAAGTCCTGGATATCGAGATAGCGCTTCCAGGCGCAAGATCTCAACGCGGTGGGACAGGGATCCCTTTTGCAGAAAAGTTTGCTAAGCAGTTCTAACTGAGTTTTTCGCACGTCGATAACAATCTTGCCGCCCTTCTGGGGCGAGATAGCGGCGAGGCAGCCGCCTGCCCTGCGAAACAGCATGTCGAGATCCGGGCTGGTAGGGAACTGGGGATCCCAGCAGCCAGCAGACAAAGCACTCGGAAACCCCCCACGCTCACCCGGATTTGGCCCACTCAGAGAGGGAAAGGATCCCCTGCCGGCCTAAGAAGCGCCGCCCTATAATGGGTCAGACTTGCGGTCGCTCCGCAACGCTGAAGTGACGGGGTTTTTGAGGTGACCTACGGTCGCAGACCATCGGCCCGCTGGGCTAGGAATTCGGCTTCGCAGCATCCTTACAGCCGCCCCTTTCCGGGGTATGACGAGTATGCCGACGCCGCCCGACCCGCTCGCCCCTCCTGGAGAGCTCAGGCCGCCGCCACGGTGGGCAACCTGTTGCTGGGATCCCTGCTCTTGGGATCTACAGCGACGGCTGCCGGCTTGATGGGGTTGGCCATCAGCTTCCGCAACCTGCCCGATGTGCATCAATTGCGGGACTACGTGCCGGTGGCCACCACCCACATTGTCGATATTCGCGGCGAGCCGATTGCCAGCTTGCACGGGGAAGCCAACCGGGAAGTGATCTCGCTGGAAGAGGTCTCGCCGGAGATGAAAAAAGCCCTGCTGGCCATTGAAGACAGCCACTTCTACACCCACCCCGGCATCAACCCGGTCAGTTTGGGCCGGGCGCTGCTGGGCAGTGTTGAAGGGGGGTTGGGCTCGGCAGGAGGCGGCTCCACCCTGACGATGCAACTGGTGAAGAACCTGTTTTTGAGGCCGGAGCGCACCCTCAGCCGCAAGGTGGCCGAGATTGTGCTGGCGGTGCGGCTGGAGCAAGTCTTTACCAAAGACGAGATCCTGGAGATGTACCTCAACCAGGTGTACTGGGGGCACAACCTCTACGGCATCCAGGCGGCGGCCCGCAGCTACTTCAACAAGGATGCGGCGGAACTGAACTTGGCGGAAGCAGCGATGTTGGCCGGGATCCTGCCGGCCCCGGAAATCCTCAGCCCCTTTCGCAACCTGGAAGGGGCCAAGCGACGGCAGCGGCTGGTGCTGGATCGCCTGGTGGAGCTGAACTGGGTTACCCCGGAAGAGGCCCAGGCGGCACGGGAGCAAGAATTGACCTTGGGCCGCATCACCTCCTTCCAGAGCAACGCCCCGGCGGTTACCGACGCCATCGAGGCAGAGCTGCGGCGCCGCTATGGCGAACAAGCCCTACTGCAGGGAGGGCTGCGAGTGCAGGCCACCATCGACCTGCGGCTGCAACGCCTGGCAGAGCGCATTGTCAACGAAGATGGGCCCCGCATCGGAGCTGCTCGCCGGGCCGACCAGATGGCCCTGGCGGCGGTGGATCCCCGCACCGGCTATGTCAAGGCCCTGGTGGGCGGCATCAACGCCCAACGGGGCCAATTTAACCGCGCCACCCAAGCCTTTCGCCAAACGGGATCCACCTTTAAGCCCTATGTGTACTACGCGGCTCTGGCTACCGGCCGCTACGGGCCCAACAGCATCCTCTACGACACTCCCATCACCTATCCTGGCTCGCCTCCCTACAGCCCGAAAAACTACGACAACACCTTCTACGGCCCCCTCACCTTTGCCCGCGCCTTGGAGCTCTCCCGCAACGTGCCCACCGTCAAGCTGGCAGATGAAGTCGGGATCCGCAACGTCATTGCGGCAGCCCAGGCCACGGGCATCAGTGCCGAGATGTTTCCCAACTTGGCCACGGCCCTGGGCTCGGCCAGCGTCAGCCCCCTGGAAATGGCCGCCAGCTATGCGGTGTTTGCCAATGGCGGCTACCGGGTGGAGCCAACTCTCTTGGCTCAGGTGGTGGATCGCAACGGTCAGATTCTCTTCGAGGCCAAGCCCCAGCCGCAGCGGGTTTTGGATCCCTGGGCGGTGGCCACCCTCAACCAGATCCTCAAGGGGGTGGTGACCCAGGGCACGGGGACGGCGGCCCGTCTGGACGATGGGCGCCCGGTGGCCGGCAAAACCGGCACCACTTCCGATTTTCGCGACGCCTGGTTCATCGGCTATGTGCCGCAACTGTCCACCGCCATTTGGATCGGCAACGACAACAACTCCCCTATGTTGCCGGGCACGGCAGGAGGCGCCTTTGTCGCCCCCACCTGGAAGCGCTTCATGAGCGAGGCCCTGCAAGGGATCCCACCTCAGGACTTCCCCAGCCCGCATCAATTTCCCCCTCCCCGACCATGAGCTACAGCGAGGAGCGGCTGGCGCGTATCGAGCGCACGGTGGAGGCCAATGCCTAGGCCATCGCCCAACTGGCCCGGCAAAACCAAGAGGTGCTGCAGACCATTGCCGGCACCGAGGAGCGCATTGCCAGAGCCGAGGAACGCATTGCCAGAGCCGAGGAGCGCATTGCCAAAGCCGAGGAACGCATTGCTGGCGCCGAAGAACGTCTGGAGGCCGAGGTCAAACGCTGGGACGAGCGGTTTTTCCAGCTCAGCCGCGACACCCTTAACTTCACCCGCAATGTGGTGACTGTTGCCGCCATCACCGCCGTTTTGATCCCGCTGCTGCGGGATGTCGCCTCCTTGCTGATCGAGCTGCTGCGGCAGGGATCCCGTTAGCTCTGGCCCCCTGCTTGGAGAGGAGGGGACGGTCTCAGCCTGCACGGAAATGGCGAGGGGATCCCAAAGCGTAATCATTCTGAGTTACACTAAGACTGCAAAGAAAGGTAACGCCGTTGTCCGATTTATCTTTGCCTTCGCTGCGTCCTTTCTTGCATTCTTTGCACAAGACACAGAGGACAGACGATTATGGCTTTTGAACTCCCGGCTCTGCCCTACCCTGCCGACGCCCTCAAGCCCTATATGTCGGCGGAAACCTTCTCCTACCACCACGGCAAGCACCACGCCGCCTACGTGGCCAACCTAAACAAGCTGATCGAAGGCACCGAGCTGGCCAATAAGTCGCTAGAAGAAATTATCAAGACCACGTTTGGGGATCCCGACAAAGTGGGCATCTTCAACAATGCCGCCCAGGTCTGGAACCACACCTTTTTCTGGGAATCCATGAAGCCGGGCGGGGGAGGTGCGCCTACCGGGCCTATTGCCGACAAGATCAACGCCGACTTTGGCGGCTATGACAAGTTTGCAGAAGCCTTCAAGACGGCGGCGGCCACCCAGTTTGGCAGCGGCTGGGCCTGGCTGGTGCTGGACAACGGCACCCTCAAGGTTACCAAAACCCCCAACGCCGAAAACCCGCTGGTGCACGGCCAAGTGCCCCTGCTCACTTTGGATGTCTGGGAGCACGCCTACTACCTGGACTACCAAAACCGGCGGCCCGACTTCATCAATGCCTACCTGGAGCACTTGGTGAACTGGGATGCCGCCAATGCCCGGCTGGCTGCCGCCTGACTCCACCTGTTCTGGGATCCCTTGACGGGGGATCTCATCGAGGACTAGCCTCGCGTAGCTTTTTGCGAAGGGATCCTTGGGGATCCCTTTTTTGCGCCTAGTCTTTCCCCAAGCGTTCCCGCTCCTCGCGCAACCGCTCCAGAAAGCCGGGGGTAGGGGGTTGGGTTGGGGGTGCTGCAGGGGGAGCAGGAGTTGGAGCAACCCGGTTCATCTGGGGGAACAGGGG
>NZ_JANSHJ010000053.1:0-6618 GCF_047502615.1 Synechococcus sp. W60.3
AAAACACCAAGATCGAGAAGATGACATCGATCAGGGGCACGATGTTGATCTCGCCAGCTCGGAAGTTCTCTTCGGGGATGCGCATAGGCTAGGAGGGCTCAAGCGAGGAGTAGGGGGGAAGGGTGGAGCTGCCACTGGGGCTAGATTGGGTGTAGGAATACTGGGAAAGCTGTTGGGCCTGCATCTCTTGCCGCTGCCGATGCAGCAGCTCCAGCATGCCGCCGTACTCTTGGATCTTAGAGAGTTGCCGCAGGTACAAAGAGCGGAAGACGTTGGAAATCAACAGGGTGGGAATAGCCACAATCAGTCCAAAGGCCGTCGAGTACAAGGCTTCGGCGATCCCCCGACCTACCCCCTGGGTATCGGTGCCGCCGATATCCCCCAGTTGAATGGAGCTGAGGATCTGGATGATGCCGGTGACGGTGCCCAACAAGCCCAAGAAGGGGGCAACGGTGATTACGGTGTCGAAGACAGTGTTGAAGCGCTTCAGCAGAGGCACTTCTGCCGCCAGGGCCGTTTCCAGAGCCAGCTTAAAATCTTCCGGGCTGGCCTCGTTCAGCTCCAACCCGGCCAAAAAGATGCGGGCAATCGGCAGATCGGCATTTTGCTCCAGCAAATACTGGGCAGCGCGTGGGTTACGGCGGTACTGGCTCAGGGCTTGCTGCACCACCTCCTCCTGCCGATGGGTGATCTTCCACCAAAACAGCACCCGCTCAATGCAACAGGCCACTGAGAAGACCGAGAACGTCAACAGGGGGATGGAGTAGTACCAACCCTGGATCATGAGCTGCAAGACTCTATCCATCGATCCTGATTCCCCCCTCCAAGCGGCAATTTACGCTCATCTTGTCATAGCACTTTCTCGGCAGGGCTGGGATCCCTTCTTGCGCGGCGAAGGTTGCACCTTTTGGCAATTTTGCCCCCATGCCGGATCTCATCTCGTCAATTGTCAATCCAGAGGGCATACTGGTTGCAACAATTTTGGATCCCGAGGGCGTGAATTATGAAATTCAGACGCTGGTTGGGTCTTTGCTGCGCCGGCTTGATGGCCTTGCTGTTGACGGCTTGCGGCAAGGGATCTACCCCCTACGACAGCATCGTGGTCAACTTTGTGAACACAGCCACCCCCAGTCAGATTGCCGCTATCGCTAAAGAGTATCATTTGACGCTCCGCCCCAGCAGTAACAGCGCTTTTGCCCGCCAGGAAGCGATCTATCTGTTTGACGTGGATGCCGACCACCTGGGATCCACGCGGCGGCTGGTTAAGCGGCTCACCGACGAAGCTTTGATCGAGTATGCTCACCCCAACTATCAATTCCAGGCGGCTTTCGTGCCCAATGACCGCCTCTATCCCCAGCAATGGAATCTCAGGGCCATCCACATGCCAGAAGCCTGGGACATCTCCCAAGGGGAAGGGGTGACGGTAGCCGTGGTGGACACAGGAGTAACCCGAGTTCCCGACCTGGCCCAAACCCAATTTGTGAAGGGCTATGACTTTGTGGACGACGATGAGGAGCCGGAAGACCTCAACGGCCACGGCACCCATGTGGCGGGAACCATTGCACAGTCCACCAACAATTTCTTGGGTGTAGCCGGCATCGCCTTCAAGGCCAAGATCATGCCGGTGCGGGTGTTGGATGCCAATGGCTTCGGATCCCTGTCGGATGTGGTGGAAGGGATCCGCTATGCTGCCGACCACGGGGCTACGATCATCAACCTCAGCCTGGGTAGCCGCGCTTCTGCCCAACTGATGGAGGAGGCGGTGGCCTATGCCCACAGTAAGGGGGTGACGGTGATCGCAGCCGCCGGCAACGAAAACTCCAACCAGGTGAGCTACCCGGCCCGCTACCCGCATGTGATCGCCGTCTCGGCCACGGGGCCCAACGGGGAAAAAGCTCCCTACTCCAACTATGGGGTGGGGGTGGACATCTCTGCCCCCGGCGGAGCCAAAACTCCCGATCACCCCGAGTACGGCATCCTGCAGCAAACCATCAATCGTCGTAACCCCAACGAGCCGGTCTTTGCCTACTTCCAAGGCACCAGCATGGCCACTCCCCACGTAGCCGGTGTGGCAGCTCTGATCCAGGCTCAGGGCATCAAAGACCCGGACAAGGTGGAGGAAGTGCTGAAAATGTCGGCTACCCCAGTGCCCGGCGACAAACAGAACTTCTACGGGGCTGGTCGTTTGGATGCAGCCAAGGCGCTGGCCAGGGCCACAGGGCAACAGGAGGAAAACCCCTTGGTGCTCTGGTTGAAGGACTTCCTGCAGTACCTGAACAACAATGGCTACCTCAACCCACGCTTCTGGTTCGATGGTGGCCCGATTGCTCTGGTGCCGAAGCTGCTGATGGTGGTGGGCGGCTACATTATCCTGGTGCTGATCCGCTGGTG
This sequence comes from Synechococcus sp. W60.3, assembly GCF_047502615.1. Taxonomy (NCBI): domain Bacteria; kingdom Bacillati; phylum Cyanobacteriota; class Cyanophyceae; order Synechococcales; family Synechococcaceae; genus Synechococcus; species Synechococcus sp. W60.3. Next base: position 2,392 of record NZ_JANSHJ010000053.1, read on the forward strand.
GCTGGCTCCCAAGCGGCTGCTGCAGACGGTGCCTTTGCTGGCTGGGATGCTTTTGGGCAGTGCCGGTCTTTTCCCCTTGCAGGGGTTGGCGATTGTCGGTGGCCCCCGTTGGCCCTTCCAATTGGCGGGTAGCTCCCTGCCGGAGTTGGGCACCGCCTTTGCCCAGACCAATGCCTTGAACCCCCTATTTGCCAGCGTGTTGATCCCAGGCCTGTTGATGTTGCTGCTCCTGGGCCATCGGCGCTGGCGCTGGGCGGTGATTGGCTTGTGCATTGGCATGGCCTCGCATCTGCTCTTGTCCGGATCCCTGTTTTATGAGGGGGTGCTATGGCTTGGATCCTCTGCTTGGTTGGGTCGCTCCTTCTTGCTCTTCAATGGCTTGCTCTGCCTGGGCCTGGCCTACTTGGGAGCGCAAGCGGCTACGGAATCTCAATCCACGGCAACTGGGCTGGCGCTGAGGCAGTGATGCAAGAGTACAGCGGTACCATCCAGTTCCTGGATATCGAAGGGGGAGTGTGGGTGCTGACGCTGCCTTCCGGCGAGCACTATGCCCTTTTCCGTGCCCCCAAAGAGCTCTTGCAAGAGGGACTAGAGGTCACCATCCAGGGACAGATCAGAGAAGACATGGTGACGGTGGCTCAGGTAGGGCCGGTTTTAGAAGTCAAGAGCTTCCAGCGGCAGCCCTAGCTTGGCTTGCGGCTCCGGCCATACCAATCGGGGATCCCCAAGCGGGGATCCCTGCTTTTCGATGTCAGAATGCTTTTACAGTCGCTTCAAACAAGATTGAGACACCTCGCTGCCGACCCTCACCCCTAGCTTCTCTTTAATTTAGGAGAGAAGGAAAGTTAGGAAGCAATGCAACGAAAATATTTCATTTCCGTTTAAAAAGAATCTCGTTTCCACGGCTGAGCATTCACGAAGCTCAAAAAACGTAGGTAGGCAGCTGTATCCCGTGACCGCTTAATACTTACATAGTCATAAGTCTGTAGCCTGAACAACTGGGAAACCATCATCGCTGTTTTAGAGGGGAAACCTACTGGCGAAAGCGGGACGGGATCCTTTGCGGCAAGGTCTGTTGTGGAACCAGTAACAAGAATCCTCACCCTACCGCTACGGGGAAGCAAGCCAGTAGAGCAGGGAACATGTCAAAGCAGGTTGCTCAGGCGGCTGTGAAAGACCGAGTAGATCTCTGCGTAAGACTTCACCCACTCTGGATCCGGTTGAACATAGCGTTCTACCTGTACCAATCGATCGGCAGCCTGTTGGACAGAGCAGCACCAATAGGCAGAAGCGGCCAAGATGGCTGCCCCCACAGCCGGCTCCGGGTGTTTCACCACAGCCAAGGGACGAGCAAGGATGCTGGCGCGTAGGCGCAACCAGAGAGGGCTTTTGCTGCCTCCACCGGTGGTGAAAATCGGGCTCTGCTCTGGCACTGGGATCCCTTGAGCGGCCAACGTTTCCAGCCCCAGCCGCTCCACCATCGCTACCCCCTCCAACAAAGCAGCGTAAAAACGGGGGGATCCCTCTTCTGCCTCCGGCAAGAACCCGGCAAACTGGGGATCGACAATGGGAAAACGCTCTCCCGGCCGACAAAGGGGATAGCTGACCAGCCCGGTGGGCAGATAAGCCTGAGCTTGCTGATCCAGCATTTGCAGGTTGCCGTCGGGGAAGTAATGAGGCAAAACTCCGCCTCCACAAAAAGAGGCGGCCCCCGGCCACCAAACCATTCGTTCGCGACAGCGGTGCGGAGCACTGTCCGGGTGCAAATGGGAATAGATGCTTGGGGTTTGTATGGGATCCGGACTGTTGGCCTTAAAAATAAGGGTTGTGCCCAAGCTGGTGGAAACCTGCCCCAAGCGAATAGCCCCTGCCGCCAGTTGCCCGGCACAGCCATCGGTGATCCCTGCCGCGATCAGCACTTCCGGCCCCAACCCCCAGTCTGCTCGCACCGTTCCTAAAACCGTTCCCGGCGGTACCACCTCGGGGAAATGCTTGGGGTTTAGGCCCTGCCGCGCCAACCACTCCTGAGGCCAGGTGTAGGCCTCCAGGTCGAAACCGCTCTTGAGGGCATGGGTGTGATCGGTCACCTGCCTGCGCCCCCCCAGTTGGCTCAGCAAAAAGTCCGCCGGATGGGCCAAGTAGCTGTCTCGATACTGATCAGGATAGGCTTCCGCCCACCACAGCCAACGGCTGAGACCCCAACTGGCAGGGATCCCCAATTGCTTGGCCTGAGCCTGGCCCCGTGGGTCAGAATACAGCCACGCCTGTTCCAACGGCATGCCTCGACCATCCACCGGCAGAATGGTGCCGGAAGTGCTGCAAGCACTCAGAGCTGCAATGGAATACTGCTCCCCCAGTTGCGCGGTCAGTTGTCCCAAAAGGGCTTTCAGGGTTCGCAACCAGCGGCCCGGATTGGTCTCTGGGGGATCCCACTGGCGCTCGCTTTTGGCCACCACCTCCCCCTGCTCTGAGAGGGCCACCACCCGCATCCCAGAAGTGCCCAGATCGATCCCAAGAAACACAGGGGGCATAGGAATACTCACCTGAGAATGCTTTGTTTATATGCGGGGTGGCCAAGTGGCCTCAAAAAGGGGCCCAAACTGGCTCAAAAGATGGGATCAAAATCTCAAAACTCCTGGCTGCTCCGAGCCAGTGCTTCTTGGATATCCAGATCCAGCCCTCTCACCGATTCCAGCACCGAGCGGGTGATCAGCTTGCCCTCCTGCACCAAAACCGCGCCGGTTACAGGGTGCAAAAGTGGCTGCTCCGCTCGCCGACCGATCAACGCCTCGATATCCTGAAAAGCATGGATGTACATCCCGGCAGGCAATTCCACCACCACCCCTTCCCCCAGCACCCGCGCTTGGCAGGCCAAGCGAGAGTTAGGCTTGCAGGTGGTGATCACCTCCAGGGTGCGCTGCTCCCGCTTGCTCATCGGGGATAAAGACTCCATCCCCTCCTTAACGTACACATGACAGGTGGCGCAGAGGCCGCGCCCACCGCACTCTTTCAACACATTCAGCTCTTCTTGCAGCAGCACCGAGAGCAAATTGCTGTTGGTGGCGATTTCAGACACTTGGGCAATGGGATCCAACCGCACACGCTTGACCATAGTCCGCACTTTTTGGGCTACTGGATGCTAAAAAAGCTAGCATCTTTCACCAATGCAGATTGCCGGAACAGGGCAGTTCTACCTAAGCATGCAGGAAAATCCCCCATGCGCCATTCAGGTCTCGGTGCATACGAATGCCCTCTGAGCCTTCTCGGCACTCCAACTATAGGTCTTGCTGGTGTAGGCTTCAGAAACTTGACCAAAAGGCGCGGCAAGCCCCGTCCTTCAGGGCGGGGAAGGATAGCGCCGACCGTAGCCGACGCCCTTTAAAAACGCAGTGCCGGCCATGTGAATATCGTTGTCATCACGCATAGGCCAAGAATACGATTGAGCGGTGCAACGACTTCAAGCCTTCAAGTACGAATTGCTGCCCAACAGCCAGCAGGAACGGCAGATGCGCCGCTTTGCTGGCTCCTGCCGGTTCGTCTACAACAAAGCACTGGCGTTGCAGAAGGAGCGTCACGAGCAAGGCCAGAAAAAGCTAGGCTATGCGGGCTTGTGCCAGCTGCTCACCGCGTGGCGCCACAGCGCAGATACGGCGTGGCTGGCGGATGCGCCGGTGCATCCGCTGCAACAGGCGCTCCAGGATTTGGAGCGAGCCTACAGCCACTTCTTCGCCCAACGCGCCGGCTTCCCGAAGTTCAAGAAAAAGGGCCAGTCCGACAGCTTCCGCTACTCCGGTTCGGAAACTACCAAGCTTGATCAGGTTAATAGTCGCATCTACCTGCCCAAACTTGGCTGGCTGCGTTATCGCAACAGCCGCGACGTGGTGGGCAAGGTCAAGAACGTCACCGTATCCAAGCACGCTGGCAAGTGGTTCGTGTCGATCCAGACCGAGCGGGAGGTTAATTGGCCTATTCCGCAGGGGGGCGCAGTGGGCATGGACATGGGCATTGCCCGCTTGGCTACCCTCTCGGACGGCACGTTCTACGCGCCCCTCAACAGCTTCAAGCGGCACGAGGCGCGCTTGCGCAAGGCACAGCAAGCGCTCTCCCGCAAAGTCAAGTTCAGCAACAACTGGAAGAAGGCAAAAGCCCGCCTCCAGCGTATTCATTCTCAGATGGCCAACGCCCGCCGCGACTTCCTGCACAAGGTCTCGACCGCGATTTGCAAAA